>DQZA01000261.1 GCA_011042035.1 Desulfobacteraceae bacterium | reverse complement strand
TCCCAAGGAACAAGTTTGTGGTTGTAACAGGGGTTTCTGGGTCAGGAAAGTCCACCTTGGCCTTTGACATCATATTTGCAGAAGGGCAAAGACGTTACGTAGAGTCCCTGTCCACCTATGCCAGGCAGTTTCTCCGCCTCTATGAAAGGCCTGATACGGACCTAGTGGAAGGGCTGCCACCCACGGTTGCCATAGAACAAATGATGAGCCGGGCAGGTCCCAGGTCCACGGTGGGGACTCTAACAGAGATTTACCATTACCTGCGGCTTCTTTATGCAAGGATTTCAGAGCCCTATTGCATGAAATGTGGAAAAAGGCTTTCGAGAGAGGGCTTGGACGAAATGGTACACCGGCTGGTGGAGGAGTTGAATGGCCATTTGGTCACGGTTCTTTCACCAAAGGTAAAAAGAAGAAAGGGTTTTCACAAAGAAGCCATTAAGACTATTAAAAAAAGGGGTTATAGGTGGGCCGAGATAGATGGCCGGTTGGTGGACTTAGAAAAGGAAGCTCCACAACTTGAAAGATTCAAAGAGCATAGCATATCCTTGGTGGCGGGCGAGGCAAACGCTAAGGCCACGGAAGCGGCCGAACTGCGAAGACTCGTGAAAAAGGCCTTTGATGAAGGCTCTGGGGAGGCCGTGGTTCGGTGGCAAAAGGGCGAGTTGTTCCTGAGTGAACGTTATTTTTGCCCTGATTGTGGTGTGGGACTCCCCGAACCTGACCCCCTCTTGTTTTCTTTCAATACCACCGCAGGGGCATGCCCCAGGTGCGACGGTTTGGGCAGGACTGCGAGAGGGGCCTTGTGCTCCTCGTGCAGGGGTACTCGCTTGAAAAGGGAGGCTCTTTGCTACCAGATCTCCGGCGTGAGCATAGGAGAGCTTTGCTCCATGACGGCTGAAAAGGCCATTGATTTTCTCAGAACCTGCTCCTTTGACCCCCAACAGGCACATGTGGCAGGCCCCATTTTGGATGAATGCATGGGCCGCCTCCTGCTTCTCAAGGAATTGGGCATTGGATACCTCACTTTGGACAGATCTGGCGATACCTTGTCCGGAGGCGAGGCCCAGCGCATAAGGCTTGTGTGCGAGCTGGGCGGAAATCTGACAGGTGTTTGCTATGTACTTGATGAACCCACCATCGGGCTTCATCCCAGGGACAACACCCGACTCATCGGGGCCCTTAAAAAGATCAAGGCCAGGGGAAACACGGTTATTGTCGTAGAGCATGACGAAGAGACCCTAAGGGCAGCAGACTGGGTCGTTGATCTCGGCCCCGGTGGAGGCGAAAGGGGAGGGGAGATAGTTTATAAGGGAAGCCCTTCGGGCCTGCTCTCCCATGGTCGGTCTCCAACGGCCATGGCCCTGCTGAACAACCAGAGGTATTCCATTACTTCAAGGGACAGGGCTGAAACTGCCAAGAACTGGTGCAGCATTGAGGGGGCAAGTGCAAGAAACCTCAAGGGCATTTCAGTGAAATTCCCCTTGGGCGCCATCACCTGTATCACCGGTGTTTCGGGCTCTGGAAAGTCAAGCCTTCTTATGGAGGTGATCTATTCAAATATAAAAACAATAATAGGGGGCAGGGCGAAGGGTTTGAAGAATTGCATTAAACTTACGGGTCACAAGGCCATAAAGAAGGTTATGGTAATTGATCATTCACCCATAGGCCGTACACCCAGGTCCACGCCTGCCACCTACATAGGGGTCATGGGGGAGATAAGGGCCCTCATGGCTGGGCTACCAGAAGCACGGGCCAGGGGGTGGAGGCCGAGACGGTTTTCTTTCAATATTTCGGGAGGAAGATGCGAGGGATGCAGTGGTCAGGGTTCCATCAAGGTCGAGATGAGATTTCTGCCCAAGGTATATGTATCTTGTGAGCAATGTGGAGGTGCCCGATACAACTCCGAGACCCTGTCAGCGAAATACAAGGGAAAGAATATCGCAGAAATCCTGGATATGACTTTCTCGGAGGCAATGGAGCTATTCTCCTCTGTACCCCGTATCCGCAGGGCACTGACTGTTGTTAATGATCTTGGCCTTGGCTATTTGCGGTTGGGCCAGCCCAGTCCGACGCTCTCTGGTGGGGAGGCTCAAAGGATCAAGCTTGCAAAGGCATTTATCCGCGATAGAACCGGCAGCACCCTTTTCCTATTGGACGAGCCCACTACCGGGCTCCACTTCGCGGATATCGAAAAGCTGGTGAGGCTTTTTCACTTGCTGGTGGAAAGGGATAACAGTATTGTTGTAATTGAGCACAATCTGGATGTAATAAAGGAAGCAGACTGGGTCATAGATTTGGGGCCAGAGGGAGGAGAGGAAGGTGGGCGGCTCGTTTTTCAAGGATCTCCTTACGAGTTAGTCAAAAACAAGAATTCTTATACGGCAGAATACATTAGAATGTTTTTGGAGGGCGTGGGTTTTTGACAGGCATAAGAGACAACATAGAGGTATTTGAGAGGGAATGATGGGTGAGAAAGAGAAGGTCATGATCATGAGGTGCGAGGAGTATAGTGCTGACAGGATCAGGGGCATCATCAGAGAAGGCATGGAGACTCTTGGTCCTATTCCAAGAGGAAGGGTGCTTTTCAAGCCTAACGTGGTCCTTGCCCATCCTGAACTTTTCCCCCATGCCTTCACCCGTGCGGAGTTCCTTGACGGGGCAATAGCTGCAGCCAAGGACGTGGCAGGCGAGGTGGAGGAATTTGCCGTTGGCGAGCGCTCAGGGATCACGATCCCCACAAGATATTGCTTTAAGAATGCCGAGTACCTGGAAGTAATCAAGAGGCACGGGGCCAAGGCCTACTTTTTCGATGAATCCAGGCACGTACCGTTTAGATTGAGAAGGCCCGGCCGACTCAGGGACTTGATATATGTGCCAAAGGAGATAATAGAAGCGGACTTCCTTGTAAGTCTCCCAAAGTTTAAAGCACATCCCTGGACGAGGCTCACCTTGAGTCTGAAAAACTACATAGGCCTTCAAGACGACCGTCACCGCCTGGTGGATCACAATACCTATTTGGAACACAAGATTGTTGATCTCCAAGAGGTCATACAACCGTCGTTTATCGCAATAGATGCCATCGTGGCAGGTCAAAAGATGATGTTAACCCCGACGCCATTCAACTTGGGGGCCATAGTGATGGGCACCAATCCATGTGCTGTGGACACCGTGGGTTGCCATATGGTTCATGTGGACCCCAAGGACCTGTTACACCTTCAAATGGCCTCTCAACGGGGATATGGCCCCATGGATTTGGGCGAAATTGAGGTCCTCGGCGATTTTCCATTGGAAGAGGTAAGGGCCAAGACCAAAGACTTTCAGTTCTGCCTTGAACGTATTGATTCCTACTTCAAAGAAAGCAACCTGAGTTGCACAGTGGGTAGCTTCCCGGAAGCCCATTCCAGGGATTACTGCTGGGGGGGATGCCCCGGTGCTGCGCAGGAAGCCATGCATATTCTAAGGGATTTTTACCCTGATGTGGATCGCACCATGAAAAAAGTCCATTACGTGGTGGGTAGAGTGGATGGGCCTATTGAGCTTCAGGATGATGAGAAGGTCTTTTTTGCGGGAGACTGCACGTCATGGCAGGGTATGCTGAAAGGAAGACCGGTGTCCATAGACCCACGCTACATGAAAAAGGAGGAGGTGAAGACCCAGAAGACCAAGTCCAATGATCTCCTCTTGAAAACCTTCCAAAGCCTGTGGGAGTGCTTCACAAAGCGGAACATGCCTTACGTGCGCGCCAAGGGCTGCCCGGTTTCCGTTGCTGATCACGTCAACTTTCTTTCGGCATTGGGGGGGATCAAGAATCCCAATTTTGACCCACGCCTGTTTTTGCCGGTTACGTTGGCCTATTTCAAGATGAGGCTCATGCGCGTGCTTAACCGCTTCATGGGCTGAGGCCAGATACCAGGCCTACTTGCCATAGCAATTTATTGCCCGGAACCTCTGTCTATAGGCCTCGAGCAGTGGTGTAAGATTACGCCCGGGGGCCTTGGCACCTTCTAGCCTCTTTGCGATTTCTGCTGGCTCTAACCTAACATTGATGGCCCGTCCGGGGATATCAATCTCTATGATGTCTCCGTCTCTTATGGCGCCGATGGGACCGCCGTTAAATGCCTCCATTTCCACATGTCCAATGCATGGGCCTGTGGTTGCGCCTGAAAACCTGCCATCGGTGATGAGTGCCACACGTTTATATCCAGCACCCTTGATGGCATCAGTAGGTGTGAGCATTTCGGGCATTCCAGGTGCTCCTGCTGGGCCCTGATAGGGCAGGACTATAACGTCTCCTTCTTGAATCTGCCGCGCCTCGATGGCATCAAGCAGGGCCTCTTCCGTCAAAAAGACCCTGGCCGGTCCTGTGTGGGTAAGCATCTCCGGGTCGACGGCTGTCTGTTTAATAACCGAGCTGTTTGCTATGTTTCCCTTTAAAACAGCTATGCCTCCCTCTTTGTGGTAAGGGTTTTCAATAGGCCTTATTACATCATCATCAAGCACCTCTGCTGTTTCTGCTATTTCAGTGATACTGGGGCCGGAAAGGGTCGGTGACTGTTTAATGGCATCCCTGAGCCGTTTGAGTACCGCTGGGACCCCGCCTGCCCCGTCAATGTCCGCCATTTCACAGGGGCCTGCGGGTATTATGGAACAAAGATGCGGAGTCTGTCTTGATATTTTATCAAAGAGGTCCACATCGATATCAACCCCTGCCTCCTTCGCCACTGCGGGTATGTGAAGCACTGCATTTGTGGACCCCCCCATTGCCATGTCAACCCGAATGGCGTTTTCAAATGCCTGAGGAGTCATGATGTCCCTTGGCCGAAGACCCTTTTTCACAATTTCTACGATCTTTTTCCCGGTTTCATAGGCCTGTTGTCTTTTCCTTGGATCAATGGCCGGGGTTGTTGCGCACCGTGGCAGAGACATGCCAAGCACCTCGGTGACAACTGCCATGGTATTTGCGGTATAAAGCCCCACACATGAGCCAGCACCACAGGCCATCATGGGGAGCATTTCTTCGGCCTCCTGTAAGCCCATTTTTCCCGCCTTAACCTGGCCCACTATGGCAAACCCTTCGATGGGGTGGCGTTTCTTTCCGTCAATAATATTGGCCTTCATGGGGCCACCTGTCAGCACGATGGCAGGAATGTTCAGTCTACCAGCCGCCATAAGCATGCCGGGTGTGATCTTGTCACAGCTTGTAACCCCAACCCAGCCGTCCAACGAGTGGGACAGGACCATGATTTCGATATTGTCTGCAATGTGCTCTCGGCTGGGAAGGCTCAGGCGCATCTCCACGTACATGGCGATTCCGTCACAAACTCCAGGAACACCCCATTCAAAGGGTACTCCCCCAGCGTCAATAATGCCCCTTTTCACCTCCTGAGTGAGCTCATTGAGATGAATATGCCCTGGAATGATATTATTGTAGCTATTGGCAATTCCTATGAACGGTTTTTCGGGGACAAAGTCTTCTTTTTTAAGCCCTGTTGACATTAAGAGGGCCCTATGGGGAAGAGTAGCAATGTCCTTTTTCAAGATATCAGAACGCATAAAAACCTCCTTTGCGAACGGGGCGATACACCCCCTTTTCAGTGGATACCCGTTAAGGCCCTATCTACTCAGAAGGTGGGGCAGATAGGTGACCAGAGCGGGAAAGATGGTAATAAGGGCAAGACCGATTAACTGTAGTCCAATGAAAGGCACGGTCCCCCTGACAATATGCCTCCCAAATTCTACCCCCTTTGGTGCCACGCCCTTTATGTAAAACAGGGCAGGGGCCATTGGGGGAGTTAGAAAAGATGTCTGCATGGTAACACAAAAAACCATGGCTGCCCAGAGGGGATTGAAGCCCATCTCTGCGAGTATGGGGGTAAAAATGGGGACAAGGATTGGCACGATACCAATCCATTCCATGAAAAGGCCAAACACAAAAAAGGCCGACATCATGATGACCAGGATGCCCCATTTTCCAAAGGGAAGGCTGAGGAGCAAGTCTTTCACGAGGTCCCCTCCGCCCACAAGCATAAACGTTCCGGTGAACACAAATGCCGCCCCAACGATGATCAAGATCATGCTTGAGATGACCATGGTTTCGAAAAAAGAGTCCTTCAAGGTTTTGCTATCAAGTTTACCATAACAGGCGGCAAGTATTACGCTCACAAAGGCCCCAACGGCTGCCGCTTCCGTGGGTGCGGCAACCCCGAAGAATATGGTCCCCAACACCGCCAAAATGAGGAAAAGCGGCGGGACAAGGGATGTGAATATCATTGATAGTTTTTTCTTCAGAGGAATGGCCCTTTGCTCCGGAGGCAGGGGCGGCCCCATGCTGGGATTAAGGGTGCATCTAATGGTAATATACAGGGCATACAAGGCTGAGAGGATAAGGCCCGGTATTATGGCAGCCATAAATAGCTTGCCCACTGACACCCCGGCCATGGGACCATATACGATAAGCATGATACTGGGGGGTATAAGTATCCCCAGAGTACCACCCGCGCAGATGGTACCACAGCTAAGGGCGGGGTCATAGCCCTTTTCGAGCATCTGCGGCAGGGCAAAGAGCCCCATTATGATGACAGGGGCTCCCATGATCCCCGTGGCAGCAGCGATTATGGTGCATACCACTACCACTGCCAGGGCTAGACCACCCTTCAGTCCGCCCAACATAACGTGAATAGAGGAAAAGAGCCTTTCGGCCGCGCCCGATTTTTCAAGCATGAGACCCATATAGACAAAGAGAATAATGGAGGCCAGGATGTAGTTGTGCATGGTCTCGAATACCCTGAGAATCATCATATTAAAAAAGCCTGATCCAACACCCACGAGCCCTACGATCAAGGAGGATCCCAGCATGGCAAATGCAACGGGAAACCCGGTGGCAAGGCCCAGTATCAATCCAACAAACAAGATGGCGATCAGCAGTTCAGGGCTTTGAATCAGCATGATGAGTTCCCCTGAGATCATTTATGCAGCGTAAGAACTGAGCTATTCCCTGAAGCAACAGCAACAGTGCGGCAAGGGGTAAAATGGTCTTAAAGGGATATATGGGAGGTTGCCACATGCTTTCCCCCCCTGCCTCCCACATCTTCCAAGAGCGAACTGTAAAGGTGGTGCCGAAATACAGCAGGGCCAAAACCGAGGGGAAATAGAGGATTAGGTAACAGACGGCATTTATAAGGGCCTTTGCCCTTCTGGAGAGCTTGCCATAGATGGTTTCTATTCGTACGTGTTTGTCGATGGCCAGGGTGTGGGCTGCCCCCAGCATGAAGATGGCCCCATAGAGCATGTATGAGATGTCGTAAGACCACTCGGTGGGGGAATTGAAAAGGTACCTCGCAGCGGTATCGTATACCAGCTCCAGAATCAACACTGGAACGAGCCAAGCAGCTCCTTTTGCGATCCAGTGGTTAAGGCGATCTATCCATTCCATGGATCAACGCTACCCTTGAGCAAATTCTACTTGGCATAGGGATATGGTAATCTAACCAACGAGGCATAAGGCTCCACGAGTTTTCTGAAGTCCCGCTGGGATTTTAGGACCTTGGCAAAGAAGGCATCCTTCTTGGCATAGCGGTCCAGTTCTTCGTTTCCAATTTTTACTATGCCCTTGATCATTTCAGGGGACAGCTTGGAGACGTGCAGGCCGGGGTAGTGAAGAAAAAAATTCATGGCCTCTGCATCCTGTTTCATGGCCAGGTTAATGGCATGGAAAGAAGACAGCTTGAGTGCATATTTGACCTTGTCTTTTAGGTCGTCAGGGAGTTTTTTCCATGAGTTTTCATTCACCAATGTCTCAAGGGGAGCGCAGGGTTCGTGGATCCCCGGAACCTTTAGATACTTGCATATTTCCTGGAACCCGAGTTTCTTATCAATGGCAGGTGTGGCGAACTCTGCCGCATCTATGACACCCCTTTCAAGTGCGGGATAAACTTCGCCTCCCGGCAGACTCACGACGCGGGCCCCAAGCCTCTCTAAGCACTTTCCCCAGATCCCCACGGTCCTGAATTTTAGGCCCTTAAAATCAGCAAGGCTATTGATGGGTTTTCGAGACCAGCAGAAGTTTTCTGAACCTAACATGCCGTATGGCGGGAGCACCACAACACCGTGTCCCTTGTATAGCTCATTCCACAGCTCCAGGCCTCCACCGGTGTAAATCCATGCAAGCATCTCCTGCATTTGTAGGCCATTGGGATAGGAGTTGCCAAAAAGCACTGCTGCGGGAAACTTGCCGATCCACCACCCCGCCCACGTGCATCCAACATCAAGCACACCTGTGCTGACAGCCTCAAATACCTGCTTTGAGGGGACTATTGAACCCCCTGGGCTGATCCGGATGACCAGACGGCCGTCTGTGAGTTCCTTTACCAGCTTTGCAAAATGGGCTGCCGGGGCATATAACTGGGGCAGGCCCGCGGGATAACTTGACTGGGCCTTCCACACTATCTTGTGCGGTGAGGAAATGGCAGTAGCTAACGGAAAGGTACAAAGTATCGCAAAGGTAGCGAACCTTACAAGAAGACTTCTTCTCATTCCAAACCTCCCAACTAATTTCCAAAATCTCATTTCTGGATGGTCACCAGCGAAAATATTTATTTGTAGGCCCAACCTATTAAATCCGCTGATCATGTTCAAGAAAAATCTCGGGGCCGGGCCGAAGCGATTAACATTGCCCAATAGGCATAAACAGATTATATGGATCAGATCGCCAGTTTTCCCGTGGCGTGGGAAAAGTCACCATGGAACATAATTCTTTTGGGCCCGGACACAGTGCTTCTCCGGCGTCGTTAGGAGTTAGCGCCCTGTCCAAGGCTGAGCGTGAATATTCCAATGGCCCGGTGTTACTTAGGAGGTGAGGAAGGAGCAAGCATGTCTCCAAGCCCCAGCTTCTCAAGATAACCCCTTCGGGCCTGTCCTGTTTTCATATCCCAATTCATGCGCTCATAAAACAACTTTACAAGGGATTCGTAAGAGAGGCTTACTCCTCTGGCAGGCCCCTTCTTGAAAGGCGGATCTCCGCAAATCCGGGGATGTGGTTTGAAGTCCTTGGCAGGGTTGATCCCTTCTCTTGTATTGAAAAGATGTCGGAATTGAAAGACCCTTTCTCCAATGGTGAGGTAATCGTCAGGAGACAGGTCTCTGCCGGTTGCTGCGTTCAACCATTGTATTATAGGCATTTGGCCACCCACCTGGGTTCCGAAAAGACAGATCCCGGCGCAGTCAATGAGCATCTTGAAAAAGGCGTCCACTGCGAGGCCCTCTATCTTATCGCTATCATACTGGAATCGTGATTTTCTGCTTGTGACCATTGGAATTTTCGGGGCCTTGGAAAAGATTTTTTCGAGCCTTTGAAGTTCGAGATACTGGTAGGCTATCACAGTGTGCCTTCCCGGGGCGGGCACAAGGCCATAGGATGCCAGGAATCCCGGGTCAAACTTGGGATCATGCATTGGTGCCTCAATGCCGCCGCAGTGAACCGCATAGGCTTCGGCCCCTTTCCCTATTTGTTGGCTTGCCACTTTGACACCATCTGCCAGGATGTCTCCGATTCCCTCCCTTTGAATAATCTTTTCAACCAGTTTCACGATGTCTGTACCATTTCCCCACCGCAGGTCAAGGCCCTCCGTGTCTTTTATTGAAAGGAGCCCGTTTTCATAGCACTCAATGGCAAAGGCCACGGTTCCACCACAGGAGATGGTGTCCATGCCTGCACGGTTTAACATGTCATTGATGATGAAGATACTCTTCAAGTCGTTGTTAACCAGAAGTGTACTGAAGGCGCAACAGGTCTCGTATTCGGGTTTGTGGGTCTCTCCCTCTATACCCCAGTCCTCAGGGGTTACCATGATACCCCCGCAACGCAGTGGACACGATGCACATCCATACTTCTTGCGCTCAAATTGAATTACGGATTCTGGCCCTATCTTGTGGGAGGCCCTGAGGGGGAAGTCTTTGTAGCCAACTCCTGACCAGTTCTTCACAGGACTGTCGCCGCTCTCTGCGCTCAGGGCGTTCAGGGAGCAGGTCCCGAACTTACCCAAAATGAGCCTCCACAAGTCCGCCGGCTGGCGCATGTAAAACAGGCCAGGGCGGGTTAGCCGGCCCACCAGCCCCAGGATCTTGTCGCCGAAGTATGGCTGAATCCGCCTCAATTTCTTAAGGCGCTTGGCATACTCGCGACTGAGACGGATAATCTCCTCCCTGTTGGCAACGTCCACCTTGGTGTTGCCCATTGCGACAACGGCTTTAAGTTTCTTGGCTCCCATAACCGCACCAAGCCCCCCTCGCGCCGCAGTCCTACCCCTGTCAGTAAATATGCCTGCCATAAGGCTTTTCTTTTCGCCGGCAGGGCCAATGCATGCGACTTGGGCCCTGTTTCCATGCTCTTCTTTCAACAAAAGCTCGGTTTCAATGGTATCCTTTCCCCACAAAAAAGCGGCATCTTCAATGCGAATCTCCTTTTCATCCATAATGATATAAACAGGGGATTCGCTCTGGCCCAGGATCACAAGGCCGTCCACTCCGCATCGCTTTAGTGCGGGGGCGAAATATCCTCCACAGTTGGCATCTCCCCAGCTATGGGAGGCAGGGGACTTGGCAGAGACGGTAAAGCGGCCCGAGAACAGGGCGCCTGTGTCAGTCAATACACCGGGCGTAAAACAAAGAACATTTTCCGGTCCCAGGGGATCGCAGCCTGCTTTGATCCTCTCCCACATGATCCTGGCACTTAGTCCTATTCCACCCAGGAATTTTTCGTAGATTTCTTCACCTGGGTCTTCCAGCCAAGTGCTCCTAGTGGTAAGGTCCACAAAGGCCACCTTCCCCCAAACACCATTTCCCTGCTTCCGCTGAGTGCCTCTCATGTTTCTGCCTCCAAAAAATGTGATTTTCATGCAGGAATTTATCAAGGTTTTTTGTACCTGACAATGAGTTGTTTCGAACCCTGCATAGGGCCTAATTTGTTGGTTACCTGGCAATGTTGGGGAGATATAGGCTAACCCATTTCAATAAAAGGTTTTTTTATTGTCAAAGTGCAGTTTTTACGATTTAATATCAACTGAATGATTCACTGGCAAATTTTGACACGGCCAGGTTTTCGGTTTTTTTGCCAATCAGCCTGAGAAACATAATGAGCGCAAGGTTCACGGTATTAGCCTGGGTAGTGGCGTTTTTTATAGTTCATGCAGTGTTAGTTGGATGCTCACAGGAGGATACAGATGAGCAGCCCAAGTCTCAGAAGGTCGTGGTGCGTATAAAGCGGACTCCGCCAAAGGAGCCGGGCACCATTGATGTAAGGAAGAATAGCGAACTAGGGCCAATTGTGGAGATTGCCAAGGATGAAGAAACCCAGAAGCCAGGGACCACGGGAAAAAATACACCAATAGGGGCCAAAGAGGAAAAAAACGCCCCACGGAAGGGCCATGCTCAGAGCAAAATAACGGAGCAGGGAGGTTGGTATGAAACACAAGGAAGCGACACCCTTGCCCTAGTAGCTGGAAGTCCACGGGTTTATTCCGACCCTTACAAATGGCCCAGTCTCTTGAGGCTTAACCTGGACAAGTTGGAACCCTTTGGGCTGACCCGAGGTCTTGAACTCCGGAAGCTACCCCAAGGCCTACGCCTTAGGTATCTGACTCCAAAAGAGGTGGAAGAGAATCGCAAGAAACTGAATGGATGTAGGTGGGTAGTGAGCATACTGTCGGACAGGAATTCCGATGAACTATCGCCCCTGGCCGTGGACTTGATAAAAAATGGTCTGTCCGTGTACATTGCCAGAGCAGAGATCAAGGGCGAGCAGTGGCTGAGACTAAGGACGGGTTTTTTCCCTAGTTTGGATGAGGCAAAGAGAATAAGGGCAAAGGTTGAGGAAATTACAGGTCTCAAAGGATTGTGGCTGGCAAAGATAAGTGACAAGGAATTTGATGAATATGCGGGATACTAGGGCGTGGAGCTTGTGAGATGATTGAGGACAAATCTATCGTGGTAGGAGTTACGGGCGGAATTGCGGCTTACAAGTCAGTAGATCTGGTTCGCCTGTTGATATTGGAAGGTGCAAGGGTGCATGTGGCAATGACCGAACATGCCCAACGCTTTGTGGGCCCCCTTACCTTTGAGGCCCTTACTGGCACAAAGGTTATCACCCACATGTTTGATCAAAACGGGGTGGTGATGGACCACATAACCTGGGGCCAGGAATGTGATGTTGTGGTTATTGCACCTGCCACGGCCAATTTTGTTGCCAAGATGGCTCATGGGATAGCAGATGATTTTCTTTCCACAATGGTGGTGGCAGCAACCGCACCCATTCTTGTATGCCCTGCCATGAATAACAAGATGTATGAAAGCCCTTCGGTACAGGAAAATCTCAGGATATTGACGGGTAGAGGCGTTAACATAGTAGAACCTGCCGAGGGAGCCCTGGCATGTAGGGCCAGTGGCAAAGGACGGCTACCTGAGCCGACTGAGATAGTAGATGAAATCAAGAGGGTCCTCTCGCCAAAGGACATGAAAGGATTGAAAATACTGGTTAGCGCTGGCCCAACCGTGGAACCTATTGATCCGGTTCGTTTCATCTCCAATCGTTCAAGCGGAAAAATGGGATATGCCATAGCAAGGGTGGCCCATTACAGGGGCGGTGAGGTTACTTTAGTAAGCGGTCCCACTGCCCTGAGGCCACCACTTGGAGTAGAGGCAATAGGGATCAAGACAGCAGAGGAGATGAAAGAGGAAATCCTGGCCAGGGCAGCCAACCATGACGTGGTTATCATGTGCGCCGCGGTGGTGGATTACAGGCCAAAAAAGGCGGAGGCCCAGAAGATAAAAAAGGAGGATTCGGAATTTCAGCTTGAACTGGAAAAGACCCCGGACATTTTGATGGAGCTTGGTGAGAAAAGAAAGGGGATGCCTCGCATAGTGGTGGGCTTTGCTGCTGAAACCCATGACCTTATGGAAAACGCCGAACAAAAGCTCAGGAAGAAAAACCTGGACATGATCGTGGTGAATGATGTCTCGAGATCCGATGCGGGCTTTGAGGTGGATACGAACCAAGTAAAGATTCTTTACAAGG
>DQZA01000091.1 GCA_011042035.1 Desulfobacteraceae bacterium | reverse complement strand
GCGAGACCTCGCAAGGTGTGAAATGTCAAATGACAAAATCCAAATGTCAAAGACTGGACAGGGAGCAAAGCAAAGATACTGACGGCGCAAGGGAATGAAATGTCAGAGAAAGACGGCAAACAAGAGAGTTCCAAAAAGAAGAGCGGAAATAAGAAAAAGAAGTTCTATGACCAGCTCATATTCAGGGCATGGTGTAAATCTTGCGGGATTTGTATTGCATTTTGTCCTAAGAATGTCATTGGTAAGAACGAGGCGGGGGAACCTGTGATCGAAAGACCCGATGACTGTATAGGCTGCAGGTTTTGTGAAATTCATTGCCCTGATTTTGCCATCACAGTATTAGAGAGAGGGACTGAAGCGGGGGCTGGCGAACATGAGTAAGAAAAAATCAGCGAACAGGTATTTTCTACAGGGTAACGAGGCAGTGGTGGAAGGCGCACTGACTGCTGGATGCACGTTTTTTGCCGGCTACCCCATTACTCCTGCCTCTGAGATTAGTGAAATTCTTTCCGAACGGCTCCCACAGGTAGGTGGCACGTTCATACAGATGGAAGACGAGATAGCGAGTATGGGTGCAATAATCGGCGCCTCCCTTGCTGGGGCAAAGAGCATGACAGCCACCAGCGGGCCGGGATTTTCCCTTATGCAGGAAAACCTTGGGTTTGCGTGTATTGCGGAGGTGCCGTGCGTTATTGTAAATGTGATGCGCGGAGGCCCCAGCACCGGGCTTCCCACAAACCCCGCCCAAGGCGATGTTATGCAGGCCAGGTGGGGAACCCATGGTGATCATCCAATAGTCGTACTTGCCACTTCCACGGTTCAAGACAGCTTTGAACTCACCATAAAGGCGTTTAATTTTGCGGAAAAGTATCGAACCCCGGTAGTGCTACTGTCTGATGAGGTGGTGGCCCACACAAGAGAAACGGTGGAACTGCCTCCGAGGGAGGAGATTCATATCATAGATCGGATAGCCCCGAGCATGCCCCCCGAGTGGTACATTCCGTTCGAGGATAACAGCAGGGGTGTGCCACCCATGGCAGCTTTTGGCGATGGATACCGCTACCACGTTACAGGGCTGGTGCATGATGTCCGGGGTTTCCCAACACAACGGCCCGACGAAATAGAGGCCTTTATGAAGAGGCTGTTTCGGAAGATTACTCAAGGCTTTAATGAGATCCAGATGACGAAGGATTTTATGATAGATGATGCCAAGGTTGCTGTTATTGCGTACGGTTCTGTGGCCAGATCCGCCAAAAGGGCCGTGCTCGATGCGAGAGACAGGGGCGTTAAGGCGGGGCTCTTGCAACTTGTTACCTTGTTTCCATTCCCGCGAATGAAGGTGGAAGAAGTACTGAGGCAGTGCCGGGCGGTGCTGGTGCCTGAGTTGAACATGGGACAGATCAGTAGGGAGGTAAGCAGGGTAAACCAGGGAAAATGCCAGGTGCGCAAACTCAATCGGCTGGATGGCGGACTTATTACTCCAGAACAAATCATGTATGAGCTGTTAAAGATATAACGGTACTAGCTATTAGATTGTGAGGACGAAATGGATCATAAAGGTACGAAGTTAATCCATAAGTATCTGCGGCATGACAAGAAATTTCCCCACGTATGGTGCCCCGGATGTGGCAATGGCATAGTGCTGGGCGCCCTGATCCGTGCAATAGATAAACTGGGGTTGAAAAAAGATGATGTGGTTATGGTCTCGGGAATCGGGTGTTCAGGAAGGATGCCGGTCTACGTGGATTTTAACACCCTTCATACCACCCACGGCAGGGCGCTGACCTTTGCTACTGGAATAAAGCTTGTAAGACCTCATCTTCATGTCATGGTTGTAATGGGAGATGGTGATGCTACCGCAATTGGTGGGAACCACTTTATTCACGCGGCGCGGCGTAACATTGATCTTACGGCCATCATTGTGAACAACCAAATATATGGAATGACAGGAGGTCAACACTCTCCCACCACTCCCTATGGCTGCAAGGCAACTACCGCAATGTATGGCCACATTGAGCATGCCTTTTCAATCTCGGAACTGGCTGTTACAGCCGGAGCCTCGTTCGTGGCCAGAGGCAGTGTTTACCATGCCCAGATGCTGGACGGCATGCTGGAGAAGGCAATATTGAAAAAGGGATTCAGTGTAGTGGAAGTAATGTCTAACTGCCATGTTCAATTCGGCAGAAGAAATCAGATGGGTGACCCTGTCACAATGATGAAGAGGCTAAAGGATCACGCGGTTCGTATTGAAAAGGCCAAGACGATGGAGCCGGGGGAACTGGAGGGGAAATTTACCATAGGTATTCTGGCGGACGTGGATAAACCAGTATATACAGAGGAGTACGAGAAGATCCGTGAAGGGGCGAAAAGGTAAAAAACGGAGAAAAGAGCAGAAAGGGCTCAGCCGTTACGAGATAAGGCTGGGAGGCTCTGGCGGTCAGGGAATCATTACTGCTGCAAGGATCTTTGCAGAGGCTGTCAGTGAACACACTCGAAAGTTCGTATGCCAGAGCCAGAGCTACGGGCCGGAGGCAAGGGGTGGCGCAAGCAAGGCAGAGATTGTGATAAGCGAAGAGCCCATTGATTATCCCAAGGCCACAAAGCCTGATTTGCTTTTGGCAATGAACCAGGCTGCCTGCGACACATATTTTTCTGATCTTAAATCAGAAGGCATCCTTGTTGTTGATTCGAGCTTGGTGGACCAGGTGCCCACAAGCAGATCAATAGGGATTCCCTTTACCGAGATTGCCAGGAAAGAGGTGGGAAAAGAGCTTGTGGCCAACATGGTGGCCTTGGGCGCCCTGACATGTTTGACAAAGGCCGTTTCCCCCAAAGGAGTGGAAAAAATCCTTTTGGCCAAGGTGCCCAAGGGTACTGTAGAGATGAATCGCAAGGCGTTCAGGGCGGGAATTAGTGCAGTGAAGAAACTGGGGGATCTAGACTTACCAAAGCCTGAAGAGGTAGAGGAGGAACTCTAACTTGATCGTAACTAGATTGATGAGGAGCATGGCAGCTAGTATAAGGAAGATCAAGTTGATCAGAATTCCTGCTCTGAGGCTGTAAAAGGGTTTTACTATCTATCCCCTGTTCATACAAAGAGGCTTGCGTACCAACCGACTATTGAGCTTCCGAAGAAAAAATATATAAGGCTCCCCATTGCCAGGAATGGGCCAAAAGGGATCTTTACTCGCATGCCTTTACCGCTCGCCACCAATGCTCCTCCCCCTATAATAATGCCCAATATTGATGAGATAAGAACCACAAAGGGGAGCGCCTTCCAACCCATCCAGGCACCTATCATGGCAAGCAGCTTAATATCCCCACCTCCCATTCCTTCCTTACCTGTGACCTTCTCAAAGATCACTGCTATGAGCAGCAAAGCTCCTCCGCCAGCCACGATTCCTATGGCAGAATCCAACCATGTGGGATATGGTAATAGGAATGAAGCTAGAAACCCGATAATAATTCCGGGCAGTGAGATAATATCGGGTATTACCTTGTGGTGAAGATCTATAAAGGTTATAATCACTAAGGATCCTGTAAAGATCAGGTACAAGATATATTGATAACTAACACCATATCTGGTAAACAGGGCAAGGCTCAGGATTCCCACTATAAGCTCCACAATTGGGTACTGCAGCGATATGGGAGCCTTGCACTGCCTGCATTTCCCCTTTAAGAATATGTAACTGAGAACTGGAATATTGTCATAAAATCGTATTTGCGAACCGCAATGGGGACAGCTGGAAGGCGGAGAGACAATGGATTTGCCCAGGGGTAGTCTGTAGATGCAAACATTGGCAAAACTGCCTAAGACGAGACCTAAGAGAAACGAAAATATTGAAAAAATCGTATGAGAGGCCATTAGTTATTCCTTTCGGGGCTATTTATGAAAAAGCGCTATTCCCCCCTTCTCTGCATTAACCCTGATAACCCTCAGCAACGCCTTATTAGGCGAGTGTGTGAGGTGTTGGAGAAGGGAGGACTGATTGCTTATCCCACTGACACTTTTTACGGTATCGGGTGTGATCTTTACAATAAAAAAGGTATACAATTGATATATCGGCTGAAAAATCGGCCACTAAAGAAGCCATTTTCTTTCATATGTGACAGCCTTAAAGAGATAAGCCGCTATGCCAAGGTAAATAATTTTGCATACAAGACAATGAAGCGCCTGTTGCCTGGGCCTTATACATTTGTACTTGAGGGTACCAGACTCGTGCCAAAGATCATGCTGACCAATCGAAAAACAGTAGGAATTAGGGTACCGGACAACGAAATCTGTCTTTCCATAGTGAGGAGCTTTGGTAGACCCATCATTAGCACCAGTGCTAAGCAAAATGATCCCGAAGTCATAAAAGAGATATACGCTCCATATATAGATCTTGTGGTGGATGGGGGGCCTCTGTATCCAGAACCCTCCAGCGTGATTTCCTTGATCGGTGATAAACCAGAAGTAATTCGCGTGGGGAAAGGGGATGTTAGTATTTTCCTATAGGACCAGGAGGCAGAGGCCCGGGCCAGTAATACTGCACCTCTGGATTTGATGCCTTAATAGCCCTCAAAATGGACCTGGCAGCACTGTTAAATAACATATCCCATAACCCTGCTTTTCTTCTGCTTGGGTATATTAGAGTTGCTTCACCCTTGATACCCGCCATCTTTTTCGCTAGCTCTATGGCATCCTGGAAGTTGCCCAGTTGATCCACCAAACCCAGGTCCTTTGCCTGTTCGCCAGACAGTATTCTTCCGTCTGCAATCTTTCTAATTTTTTCTATGGGCAAATTTCTGCCCTTTGCAACAGCATTAACAAACTGGGTTTGGATATCAGAGATAAGGTTCTGTAAGAGCTTCTTTTCTTTTTCAGTAAGCTTGCGATGGGGAGATCCAATGTCTTTGAATTCCCCGCTTTTTATTATTTCCATCCCTACACCGAGTTTCTTGAGGAGTTCCTGGATTTGAAAGAATTCCATTATTACTCCGATGCTGCCGGTAAGGGTGCCAGGATTGGCAACAATCTTATCGGCTGCTGAGGCAATGTAGTAACCCCCAGATGCAGCCACTGCGCCCATGGAAGCAATCACCTTCTTCTGGGACCTGGTCCTCATTACTTCCCTGTATATTTCTTGACTTGGGCCAACGCCTCCGCCTGGGGAATCAATTCTCAGGATTATTGCCTTAATCCCTTTATCTTTCTTAAATTTCACCAATTGATTCACAATGCTGCGAGAGCTGGCGATAGGTCCTTCAATGGGGATAACACCTATCTTATCCCCGAAGGCAATCTTGGAAGAACTTCCGATCTGTTTGATGATGAGTATGGAGGCAAGGCCAAGAACAAGCCCCACTATCAACACGATTAGAACAACAGTCAAGAAGGTCCGTTTTTTCTGCGACATGTTATCGTCTTATTCAGAGGGCTCTTTTAGCGCATTTTCCTCGGTTTGTTCTGATTTTTCTTCCTCTGAGGTAGTGTCTTCTGCCTCTGGTTCTTGCCCCGTGGAATTCCTTGTAATAGCCTCTTCTTCGGTGTAAGCAGTATGCTCACCCGGTGATTCGGAAGGCTCTTCTTGATCGGTGGGTTCTTCAGCCTCTACTGCCTTCGCTTCCGCTAATTCTTCTTGGACGTATGGGGTTTCTTCTTCCACTGTTTCTTCGGACTCTTGGGGCTGCATTTGTCTTTGCAAATTCAGCATTTCTTCTCGCAGCAGTTCGCCAAGGTTGGAGGTGGCCTCTCTTCGGCTTCCAAGATAGCTTTTGTAACTTTCTTTACTGGCCGGGGCTTCCAGCTTCTTAAGAGAAAGGGCAATTTTCTTGTCTTCAGGGGACACGCTAATAACCTTGGCCTGAATAACGTCGTCTACTTGAAACTTGCTCAGCGCGCTGCCACGCTTATCTTTTGGCACCTCTGAGACATGAATGAGCCCTTCAATGCCTTCTTCAAGTTCTACGAAAATCCCGAAGTCCGTGACATTAGTTACGGTGCCGGTAACCCTTGTGCCCGGTTTGTACTTGTTGGGTATTTCCCTCCACGGATCCGGGGTGAGCTGTTTTATGCCAAGGGAGAATCTCTCATTATCTTTATCTATTTTGAGAACAATGGCCTGGACCTCTTGGCCCTTCTTGTAAACCTCCGAAGGGTGCTTGATTCTCTTTGTCCAAGATATATCAGAGATATGCACGAGTCCATCAATCCCTTCGTCAATCCCGATGAATATACCAAAGTCAGTTATATTCTTTATTTTTCCTTCTATAGTGGTGCCCACGGGGTATTTCTCGGCAATTACGTCCCACGGGTTAGGTTCAACCTGCTTCATTCCCAGTGAAATTCGTTTCTTTCCCACATCAATGTTAAGGACCATGGCCTCTACCATATCGCCAACCTTGAGAAGCTGGGAAGGATGCCTCACCTTGCGTGTCCATGACATCTCCGAGATGTGGATAAGACCCTCCACACCAGGTTCCACCTCAACAAATGCCCCATAATCAGTGAGGCTTACTACGCGACCGGTTATTTTAGTACCAATAGGGTACTTTTCATCCGCATTGAGCCATGGATCGGACGTGAGTTGTTTCACCCCTAGAGAAACTCTCTCTTTTTCCCGGTCAAAATTGAGTACCTTTACTGTTATCTTGTCACCCACTTGGTACAGTTGAGAGGGATGGCCCACTCTACCCCAGGAAAGATCGGTTATGTGAACGAGTCCGTCTATTCCGCCCAGATCCACAAATACGCCGTAGTCAGTAACGTTCTTTACAGTGCCTTCTAAGACAGCTTCGTCTTCGAGTTTCTCGAGAGTCTTTTCCCTTAGAGCAAGTCTTTCGGCCTCCAGTATGACTCGCCTCGAAAGTACGATATTACCCCTGCGCTTGTTATATTTTACTATCTTAAATTCGTGTTCAGTCCCCACCAAGCCATCCATGTCTCTCACAGGCCTAAGGCCAACTTGAGAGCCGGGTAAAAAAGCTGGTAGCCCCACGTCAACAGATAGGCCACCCTTGACCCGCGAAACAATAGTGCCCTTGATTGTTCCATCCCGCTCGTAGATTTCCCTTATTTTATCCCATACCTTTATCTTTGCTGCCTTTTCTTTGGACAGGATTATTATGCCTTCGTCGTCTTCCTTTCGTTCCAGGAGAACATCGACTTTCTCTCCAACTTTTGCGGTAATGTTACCGTTTTCGTCCTGAAACTCGTGTATAGGGATCTGTCCTTCTGATTTGTAGCCTATGTCTACAAGCACAAATTCCTTGTCTACCTGGACGATTTCACCCTTTACAACTTCGCCTTCCTGGATGCTGCGGAAGCTCTCCTCATATAGTTCAAGGAAATTGTCGCCTTCCTGAGACACATCCTCCTTTGGCGCCCCCTGATCCCCTTGCTCTTCGGTGGCCTTTACTTCAGTTTTTCGTTCTTGGTCTGCGTCGTTAACTGGATCGGGGTTGTCTAATTTTTCATTGTTCATCTGTGCAATTTCGCCTGTTCCTTTATCCATCAAGCCAAATACCCCCTCAATCATTTTGCCCACCATGGGCTAAACTTTGAACGTTATCAAAAGCTAACTATAACTTCAAGCACTTATTTTGCGCAATTCCCTATTATTTCTGAGTTTGAGCAAACCTGGGTTTGGCCATCCCACATATCTTATCCACAACCTCATCTATGGTTAACTGGGTTGTGTCAATGATAACCGCATCTTCAGCAGGTTTAAGGGGAGCTAGCGCCCGCTTTTCATCTTGCTCGTCTCGCTTTTTGAGCTCCCTTGCCACCTGCGCGGGATCTACCTTTTCGCCCCGCTGCCTTCTTTCTTCATACCTTCTCCTAGCCCTTTCTTCCAGAGTGGCGGTAAGAAAAAACTTACACTTTGCATCTGGAAAGACAACGGTCCCCATGTCTCTACCCTCTGCCACCGCTCTGCCTGCCTTCTCTGCCACTGCTCTTTGGAGACGAGTCATTTCCTGCCTTACCACTGCTATGGCTGAGATTTTTGATGCTAGCATGTCAATTTCGGGAGTTCTGATATGCTCCGACACATCTTCACCGTTCAGAAATATTCGCGGGGAGGCCTGAGCTGCATCAAATCGAATGTTGAGACTTTTGCAAAGGGAGGCAAGGCTTTTATCATTTTGGGGATCTATACCAGCTTTCTTCACAGCCAGGGCTAGCGCCCTATACATGGCGCCGGTGTCTAAGTACATAAAGCCCAGTCTTTTTGCCACCTCTCTGCTTACAGTGCTTTTCCCCGCACCAGCAGGCCCATCAATGGCAATTACGGATATTTCCCTAACCACTAGCTGGACGTCTCCAATACTTCTTTTAGGGTATTCAGGAACCTGTCGTTCTCCTCAGGGAGCCCCACATTGATCCTGATATAGTCGGGGAGCCCGAAGCTATCCATGGCACGGACAATAACGCCTCGTCGCAACATTTTTTCATAGAGAGATTTCCCTGGTATGGGTGTCTTGATGAGGAAAAAGTTTGTCTGTGTTGGAAGGTAAGAAAGGCCCATTTCTCTCAGTCCTGTGGTAAGTTGTTCAAGCCCCTGTCTTACTAGGTTTAAGGTGGCCTCTACGAATTCCTCGTCATCCAATGCGGCCATGGCTCCTGCCTGGGCAAGCGTGTTTGCATTAAAAGGTTGGCGCACCCGGTTCATATAGCCAATCAGCTCGGTGGAGGAAATTCCATAGCCTATTCTCAGGCCCGCTAGCCCATAAAGCTTGGAAAAGGTCCGGATTACCAAAAGGTGGGGGTGCCTTCCAAGAAGCTTAAGCCCAGTGGACACGGTTTCATCTCTTACAAACTCGATATAGGCCTCATCAAGAACGATTACCAGGTCATGGGGTAGGTCTTCAAGAAAGCCTGCGAGATCGCTCCCAGACAAGGCAAAGCCCGTGGGGTTATTAGGATTGGCAAGGAATATGAGCTTTGTCTTTGGCCCAATGGAATCCCTGATGCCAGCAAGGTTCACGTGGAATTCCTTCAAAGGGATAGAGACCATCGTTCCACCTGCGGCCCTTACTATTTTTTCATAAACCAGGAAGGTGGGGAAGGGCTGGATGGCCTCTTCACCAGGGTTGAGAAATGTCCTTACGCTTAGCTCAATGAGTTCATTAGAGCCATTTCCCAGAATTATTTTATCCTCAGCAATTGTGAGCTTTTTGGCAAGCTTAGTTTTGAGGTAAAACCCACTGCCATCTGGGTAGCGGTTGATTGTGTAAAGTTTTCCCCTAATTACCTCAATCGCCTTGGGGGAAGGACCCAGGGGATTTTCATTGGATGCGAGCTTTATGGAGTTGCTAATGCCTAGCTCCCTCTCCAGTTCCTCAATGGGTTTACCGGGTGGGTAAGGTACTAGGTCTTCGATTCCCTCTCTTACAAGCCTGTTGATCATGCCTTTATCTCTAACGGTTTCTCCAAAACATCATGACTGTCTTATTACACAAATCCTCTTGCCTTGAGCCTTAGGCCTTGGGCCTTGCACCTTGGGCTTACGTTTTTTTCTCCCGCGCTTATAGCGCAACAGGGATAAAATGTAAATAGCCCAATCTCCCTTGTTATTTATTGACTTGACCTCGCACTTTCAAGTATCTACTATATTCACCATCTAGGGTCCGACGTGTGCCGAGGATGTTTTTAATGGCTTAGAGCTTGGTGTGGCTCTGCTTTTGGCAGTATTTGGTTGACAGAGTGCCAGGTGGAGGCACTGAGGCTATAGGGGTATGATGACTTTTAATGTGATGACTGCTCTTTTGTAATCGTAGAGGTGGATCATGAACAAATCTCAATTGGTTGAGGCCCTGGCTAAGGCAGAGAACCTGCCGCTCAAGAAGGCTGAAGAGGTAGTCAATACGGTGTTTGGCGATATGGAGAATTCCCTGGTTCGAGGAGAGAGGGTCGAGATAAGGGGCTTCGGGAGCTTCAAGGTCAAGCACTATGACGGCTACAAAGGCAGAAATCCCAAGACAGGCGAGGTGATCGATGTCGCTCCCAAGAAACTCCCATTTTTCAAAGTGGGCAAGGAGCTGAGGGAGCGGGTTGACGTGTACTAATTGTGATCATTGCCTTGGTCGTGCTAGACGGGGAGCTAGCGGTGCCCTGTAACCCGAAATCCGCTTATGCGGGGTTGAATGTCCTGCATGAGAGTTTATTGCCGGGTCGTTTTCTTGTCACCTTTGGAGAAGGGATGGAGCTCACGTGACAGACGCTTGTGAACCCCGTCAGGTCCGGGAGGAAGCAGCGGTAAGCAAGACAGTCTGTGTCGTGATGACTTCTATCTCAATTCTCCAGGGTGCAGAGGCGACTACGGCAAGGCTCGAATGAGGATGCACGGCCAAGGACTCAATAAACCCTTCAAGAACCTTATCTTCAAATCCCGTCCGGTTCCCCATTTCAGATTCCCTGTGCTTTCACAGTGTGCCGGTGTGTACCATTTTATTTTTACGCGCCATGGAGGGCTGAGCGAGGGCAATTATGCACAGCTAAATGTGAGTAGTAATGTAGGTGATGATCCGCAGAAGGTGGCGGCCAATTTGAATAAAATAAGGGATACAATTGGTGCCCGATGCCTAGTTAGCATGACGCAGGTCCATGGTGACAATATCGTATTATTACATAAGGGTGATGTAGTCAAAGATACGGTCCTTGGTAGATGCGATGGGGTAGTGACCGACGCGCCGGGTGTGGCTGTCATGGTAAAATTGGCCGATTGCCAGGGGGTGATTGTCTTTTCTGAGGAAAGAGGGGTACTTGGCATTTCCCATTGCGGGTGGCGGGGAAATGTCCTAAATATTCTTGGGAAGCTGGTGGGTGTTATGGAAAAGGAATTTGCGTGCAGTGCCAAAGAGCTGAGGGCCGCAATTGGCCCTTCTCTAGGGCCTTGCTGCGGGGAATTTAAGGAGTATAGAGAGATTTTTCCCCCGGCCTTTTCAAGATATATGGTCAGGGAAAACTACTTTGATCTTTGGGCAATAAGCTGCCACCAATTGATGGATGCCGGCATAAGGGCTGAAAATATAGAAACAGCAGAGATATGCACCAAATGCAATGAAGATCTGTTTTTCTCCTACAGGGCAAATAAGGTTACAGGGCGGTTTGCAACGGTTGCAATGTTGATTGGTGAGGCGTAGGGCTAAGGGCCAAGGCGGAGCCCTCTTAGTTATTGGCGGGCGGCCAGCAGTGCGGCGCCCAGTGCTCCTATGATTTGAGGCTCTTCATATACATGAATTGGGCGGCTCACCTTCTTTTCAAAAAGCGCCACTACACCGCGGTTCTTGGCAACGCCTCCTGTCATGGTCACCTGCCCATGGATTCCCACTGTTTGGGCCATGTTCCATACGCGATTGACGATGGCGGCGTGAAGCCCCAGGATGATATTTTCCTTGGGCTTGTTTTGGGCAATCAAGGAAACTACCTCTGACTCTGCAAAAACAGTGCACATGCTAGAAATGGGGATTTGTTCCTTTGCTTGTAAAGAAAGATCTCCCATCTGGTCTAGGCTCAGGCCAAAGGTGGATGCCATTACTTCCAGGAATCGGCCGGTTCCTGCAGCACACTTGTCATTCATGGCAAAATCCAGCACCTTGCCCTCTGGCCCCACCTGAATAACCTTGGAGTCCTGCCCACCAATGTCTATGACGGTTCCTGTGTCAGGAAATAGATGATACGCGCCCATGGCATGGCAGGAGATTTCAGTAATCTTTTTGTCCGCAAATGGTACTGATATTCTCCCATAGCCCGTGGCGATTATTTTCTTTATTTGTTCCCTGGATATACCGGCCTTGAACAGGGCATCGTCCATTGCCGCATTAGAGGCAGCTATGGGGTCTGAGCCTGTTTGTTGGATTGAGTAAGCCAGGATATTGAGGTCCTGGTCTACTATGACTACCTCTGTGCTTAGAGATCCAGTATCAACTCCCGCGAAGTATTCCATGTTATTGACTCTCTAATGCCTCAAAAAACGCCTCAAGCCTTGTACGTGTCTGCTCCTCTGAATATACGCGCGAGTCTGTCATATCAGCCTCGATCACTACAGTTTTTACTCCCAAATCCTCGGCCAGCAATCGCCTCATGTCATATTGGCCCACAGAGTAAGGCTTGCAGCTTCTATCCGAGTGAATTACTAGACCGTCAATCTGATAATCCTTGATCATTTGCCTCATGAGATTCAGCCTGTGCTTTAGGTTGTTGTTTAAAATAACGAGGCTATAAACCCTGGCCATTGATTCAAAGGGCGTGCTGGCGTCAAGGTAATGAATCGTTTCTGCCCATGCATTGGTATATGTGGCAGCAACAAAATTGCAACCGTGCTCAGCAAAGAGAAGAGACCAATCCCGCAGCTTGAACCACACCGCAATGTTGTCCCACATGAGCCGCTTCCTTTCGCTCTTTACTGCGGCTATCCCTTTGCTGACCCTGTCTTCAAGCTCTTGCAGAAGAATTTCATAATACTGCCTTGCGACAGGGAGGCCCCGCAACGACACTATAGGTGCAAGATGAACAAAGGCGTCAAAGATGGTCATGGGAGCGGGCTTGGCCTTTAGGGTGGCGAGCACCTCTCCCCAAAGTCTTGAGGAGTCCTTTGCCAGAGTGATGATCCCTTCGAATCGTTTTTGGGAGAATTTTTTGCCTGATACTGTCTCCAACTGAGGGATCATTTCCTGTAACTGCTCAGCCATATATTTTATATCGCTTCCCTTGATATCTTCGAAGTTGTACGGCGTATCAAACAGGATCAATGGAATCTTCCAATAGTGGGACAGTTCTTTGAACCAATAAAGTATGGTTTGGCAGATGTTATTGGAACAGAAAAGCAGGTCCGGTTTTGGGAGCTTACCAGCAGGTGTCTTGCCAGAAAAGGCATGTCCCAGGTCTATTCGAGCATAAGAGCAGAGATCAGAATGGTAACCCTGTTTTTCGGCCTCCTGGCAGATCTCTGGGCCCATTTTCTGCGCTCCACAAAGGGCCCCGTGGTTTTCGGGGTAAACCGTGTAAAAGTCAAATACCCTGAGCAGTTCAACGGGGGCACCGCTGCTGACCCAGGCCACCGGCTTGGCCCCTTTGGCATATCGGGACAGGAAATAGTGCCTTGTCATTATTTCCCTGAGCCTTGATGCGCACTTGAGCGGGGGGCCTAGATAAGGACTGGGTTTGTGGGGTCGCTTTTTTTTGCTGCTCTTTTGCAGCCGCATAAGGGCAGGCGACCCGATGTCTTTCATGAACTGGTATTTTAAGAATGC
>DQZA01000105.1 GCA_011042035.1 Desulfobacteraceae bacterium | reverse complement strand
AGTTATGAGTGAGCTAAAGTTACGGGCTCTCTTTTCTGACTTTTGGCTACTAGCTTCGAGTCCTTAGATTCCAATCAATTCATATTCCCTTGATCCCAATCCAAGTTGCTCTGCATATTCAAGCTGGATGGACCAATCGATCTTGGGATAAAGGGCTTTAAATTTGTCCTCTACCGGCGCCCGTGCCTTGGCCAAGCATGAGCCTTCCGCGGTGGGGTGGCTATTTACTAGATCCACCGAGGCCTGGTCGATGGCCACAGGATCAATGGAGGCCAGTATGCCAATGTCATGAACTATTGGGGCATCACTGTGTCCATAACAATCACAGGCAGGGGAAATGGCAGTAAGGAAATTAATAAAGAGGGATTTCGTCTCTTTGCCTTTCAAGACTGCCATGGTGTACTCAACCATCTTTTTCTGGAAGACTTCGACATCCTGGCTCCATCGTACGTCGATGGCACTGTTGGGGCACACCAGTATACACTCACCGCACCCTATGCAAAGCTCCTCATTTATCCTGGCCTTTTTATCAACAAGGGAAATAGCTCCTTGGGAGCAGTGGGCCATACATTCCCCACAGCCAACACACTTTTTTCTCTTCACTTTAGGGGACATATCAGAGTGCTGGTCAAGTTTCCCCCGTCTTGCAGCACAGCCCATTCCGACGTTCTTAATTGTTCCTCCAAAACCTGCCAGTTCGTGCCCTTTAAAATGCGCAACACTTATGAGGGCATCTGCTTCGACAATATCTTTGCCTATGTATGCCCTCTTGATATATTGTCCATCAATTTCTACCTCGCCGTAAGACGCTCCTCTGAGGCCATCTGCAATAATAACCGGCGCCTTGACAACGGAATACGCAAAGCCGTTTTCTATTGCCGTAATGATGTGAGAGACGCTGTCTCCCCTCGTACCCGCATAGAGTGTGTTACTATCAGTTAAAAAAGGCTTGGCCCCCAGTCCCTTAACTCTTTCTACTACTTGCCTGAGAAAGATGGGACGGATGTAAGCAGTGTTGCCCTTTTCCCCGAAATGGAGCTTTATGGCGACCAATCCCCGTTTCGGAACAAGCCCTTCCATTCCAGCATTGTCAAGCAATCGCGTGAGCTTGGCTAAGAGGTTTTCCTTTACCGTTGTTCTCATGTCACTGAAGTATACCTGGCTTGCAGCCATTGCCTCCTCCTGCTTTAGGGTTAGTCTGTATGTGTGCTCCAAGTAGCTAAAGAGATTAAAGATCATTTTCTAAGGTGTCAACGGGTATTGGTAAGGGCTCCCATTTTTCCATTGACAATAAAAAGGGGCTTGCATTAATAAGATTTGTATTTCAGTCGGTAACCCGCACTACCCGTAAAAAATAAAAAGCGGTAATTTATAGCAGCTTCTTTTTGGTGAGGAACAAACAAAATGGTATCACATCTGTCATTATACTTAAAAAAACATATTCGCAGTTTTTTGCCTATCGTATGTAGGTTAATCCTTCTATTGATTGCTCTGGGATCTGTACACCTTGTCCTTTCCATTCCCGGTAATTCCTGGGCAAAAGAACCCAAGAAGATCCTGAGCATAGAGGCCTACGACATGCTCAACACGGTGCCTGACACATACCTTATAGATATCAGAACTAGGCCCGAGTACCAATTGGTGGGTCATCCTGTTGGCGCATACCTTTTCCCCTATATGTTCTATACCAACACCCTGGGCAGAGAAGGGGAATACCTCCGTTACCTAGCCAATGTAAAGAACAAGGATTTTGTTAAGGAAATTAGCAAGGTCTTCAAGAAAACCGACAACTTGCTAATCTTAGGGCGGGACGGCACGAGAAGCGTATTGGCCGCAAAAGAACTATTGGATGCCGGGTTCAAACACGTGTTCGATGTTGAGGATGGCTTTGAAGGTCCACCGTTTCCTTCCTTCAAAGATCAAAACAAAAATAAATTTTATCGTCAATTGGCCAAGAGAAACAAAATCTTCGGCTACAATCACAGAAGGCATTACGGGTGGCAGTGGTGGGGCCTACCTTGGACATATGACCTTGATCCCAAATACCTTTACCCCCCAGACCTAACCCCTAAGCCCAAAAAAAAATGAGGAGGTTTTCAATCATGGACAGCCAAGAATTGGCAGAGCTTCTTAACCAAGTTGAGCAGAAAGGAATAGAATGGGATAAGCTGGAAGAACAACTCAACATATCTCGTGAATTATTGAATCTTTATTCCAAATCAGGTCCAGTGCCTCCACGGATTATCAATAACTTGAAGAAATTTATTGAGGAAAATTAGGACGTTCAAGACCTGGTCTCCACCCTTAGAAATCCGGGTTATTGACAAGGGGCCCGATAGCTATTAACTTGTAGTCTAAAATCCTCCAGTGACCAGGAAAGGAGTTTTGCCATGGGTGATTTACTTAAGGTAACAGACGACAATTTTGAGCAAGAAATTATTAATTCAGATATACCGGCATTGGTCGACTTCTGGGCCGAATGGTGCGGGCCTTGTAAAATGGTAAGCCCAATCGTAGAAGAGCTGGCCAAAGAATATGACGGGAAGGTCAAAGTTGGAGAGATGAATGTTGATGAGAATCGCCAAACACCTGTCAAGTACGGCATCAGGGCAATTCCCACACTGATCCTGTTTAAGAACGGTAATGTGGCTCAAACCATAGTGGGAGCTCAGCCAAAGAGCGCAATCGAAGAAGAACTAAAGAAGCTTCTGTGATTATTGCGGACAGTAGCATTCACGTTAATCCAAACAAACCATGTCAGCCCCGGCTTGGCCTAAGGCAAGACGGGGATTTTATTTTTGAAGGAGAGATGTGCCTATGAGGGATCTGATTATTGTAGGTGCAGGCCCAGCAGGTCTCACGGCGGGAATATATGCGGCGAGAGCAAGACTTGATGTGGTACTTCTTGAGAAAATGGCGCCGGGCGGGCAGGTATTACTTACTGACATTGTGGAAAACTACCCGGGGTTTCCAGACGGTATTTCTGGTTTTGAACTTATGGATAGAATGAAAAAGCAGGCTGAAAATCTCGGGCTTCCCATCGAAAGCAGGGAAGCCTTGTCATTCAGGTTTGATCCTGATTCCAAGACTGCGACCACCGACAAAGGACACGAGCAGGCCCGATCGATTATCCTAGCCTGTGGGGCTAACCCGAGAAAGTTGGGAATCCCTGGTGAAGAGCTACTTATTGGAAAAGGGGTCTCTTACTGTGCCACTTGCGACGGGCCTTTTTACAGGGACCTTGAAGTGGCTGTTATAGGAGGGGGAGACACGGCTGTGGAGGAGGCCTTATTTCTCACCAAGTTCGCCACCCGCGTTTATTTAGTCCACAGGCGCGATCAGCTCAGGGCCACAAAAATCCTCCAGGAAAGGGTTATGGCCAATGAAAAAGTCCAGATTATTTGGGATACTATTCCTCTGAAAATACTTGGAGACCAAGCGGTAGAAGCTATTGAGCTAAAAAACGTAAAGAGTTCTGAGGTGTTGAGTCTGAAAGTACAGGGGGTGTTCATTTTTGTTGGGTTCGAACCCAATACTCAACTGCTCAAGGGCCTGGTGGACCTGGATGAATTGGGATTCGTAAGAACTAATGACACCATGGAAACATCCGTGCCGGGCGTCTTTGCCGCAGGGGACATCCGGTCGAAGAATCTAAGGCAGATCTCCACAGCAGTGGGCGAAGGAGCTGTGGCTGCGTTTTCTGCCGAAAGATACCTGGACACTCTAAGGGGCTAAGGGAAGTATGAGTGGACCCCTCCGCCTGAAAGCCATCTTCATAACACTGTTGCTTTTGGCCATAGGGCTCAGTGGCTGCAGTTTCTACAACCATCTTTTTGGCGAGCCAGAGCCAGAAGCACCGGGCGCCCTTATGGAAAGGGGGATGGAAAGTATGGCCGCAGGGCATTACAAGAGTGCAATAGATGCCTTTGAGAAAATAAAGGATAGATATCCCTATAGCAAATTTGCCCTGCTTGCTGAACTCAAGTTGGCAGACGCTCTGTTTGGAAAGGGCTCATATGATGAGGCCTATGACGCATATGATGAATTCGAAAGACTCCATCCTAAAAATCCTCAGATCCCCTATGTAATTTACCGCAAAGGAATGTGTCATTTCAAACAGATTGGCACTATTGACAGGGATCAGTCTCACACCATCAAGGCAAAGGAAGAATTCCAAAGGCTAATCAAGAGATTTCCAGATAGTGTCTATGCCAGGCTCGCACAAAAGCGGCTCAGAGAATGTTTCATCAACTTAGCCAAGCACGAGCTCTATGTAGGAAAGTTCTACTATAAGATCAAGAGGTACAAGGCAGCAAAGGGAAGGTTTTTATATATCCTGCACAACTATCCAGATTTAGGCCAATATCATGAGGCCCTTAAGTACCTTGGTCTGTGCGAAGAAAAACTCGCTGAAAAACAGTTAAAAGCGGCAAAGAACTAGCTCTTTTGCGCCTCGACTAACCTAAACACCTGCTGAAGGGCATCAGTCAACTTCTCTGGCTTAGGCCCTCCACCTTGTGCCATATCGGGCCTACCCCCTCCTTTTCCTCCCACCACCTCTGAAAGGGTCCGTATAATATCTCCAGCCTTAAACTTACCGAGCAAGTCCTTGGTCACCACACATGTAAGCATGGCCTTGCCATCCTTTTTGGCTCCAAGCACTATGACTCCTGAGCGAATCTTATCTTTGAGTCTGTCTGCAGACTCGCGAAGCTCCTTTGGAGAATCCGCATCAATTTCTTTGGCCAAGACCTTGACCCCGCTAATCTCTTTTACCTCGGACATGATATCTTCGGACTTCTTTGTGAGAAGCCTGGCTTTTAGCGATTCTATTTCCTTGTCTCTCTTCCTCAACTCTTGAACCAGATTCTGTACCCTATCAAGTACATGATCTGGAGCGGTTTTCAGCATTGCGCCCATTTCTCTCAGTTGTTTGTCCTGAGCTTGATCGTGCCTAAGGGCAGCCTCCCCTGTAAGGGCCTCGATACGGCGCAAATTCGCCCCAACAGAGCCTTCACCCACTACCCTAAAAAGGCCTATGTCGCCGGTCCTAGAGGTATGCGTGCCCCCGCACAACTCCTTGCTCACGTCTTCCCCCATACAAACGAGTCTGACACGCTCACCATAACGCTCCTCAAATATGGCTATGGCACCCGTTTTCATGGCCTCATCCCGGTCCATTTCAGTAATGGTTACTGGAAGATTTTCTCGAATCCGGCGATTTACCAAGCGCTCCACCTCCTGCAACGTCTCCAAAGGTATCTGGGCAAAGTGACTGAAATCAAAACGCAATCTATCAGGCGCCACAAGGCTTCCGGCCTGCTTGACATGTTCGCCCAAAATTTCGCGCAGCGCAGCGTGCAAAAGATGGGTGGCAGAGTGATTCAATGCAGTAGCTCTACGCCCCTGTTCGTCAACCTCTGCTGTTACTTTCTGCCCTACTCTAAATTCACCCTTTTCCACTATGCCCTTGTGAACAAATATCCTCTGGGCAAATTTCTGGGTATCTTTGACCTGAACGAGACCTTGGTCAGATCTAATGACTCCTTGATCGCCAACCTGGCCCCCTGACTCACCATAAAATGGGGTCTGATCCAGAACAATCTCTACATTGTCTCCGACCTTTGCCACTTCGGTTCCTTTGCCTTTAGACACTATTGCGACTATCTTCGCCTCGCATTTCAAGGTATCATATCCCATAAAACTGGTGGCAAACCCCTCACTAAAAAGCTTCTTGTAGGACTCGGGGATATCCTCCTCACCGCTTCCCTTCCATGAAGCCTGGGAAAGCCTGCGTCTTTGTTCCATAGCCTCATCGTACCCTTTGAGATCAACGGTAAGGCCCTCTTCCCGGGCAACATCCTGAACAATATCTATTGAAAGGCCATAGGTATCATAAAGCTTGAATGCCAGTTCCCCGGGTATCTGTTTAGCCCTTTGTTTTTTTAGTTTCTCAATCTCTTCATCAAGAACTCTTATCCCGTAACGCAATGTGTCAGCAAACCGGGCCTCCTCATTGCGAACCACTCCCTCAATAAATCGTCTTGAGATAATGAGATCATTGTAATCTTCACCCATCACCTCGATAACCTTGGTGCATATGCGGTGCAAAAAAGGAGGTTCCAGGCCCAGATTTTGCCCATACCTGACAGCACGCCTGATAATACGTCTTAGCACATAACCCCTTCCTTCATTGGAAGGCATAACCCCATCGCCAATTAAGAAGGCCGCCGCCCTTGAATGGTCAGCTATTACCCTGAAGGATACATCTTGGCGGGCCTCGATTCCGTAAGTCTTTCCTGACAACCTCTCAACTTCGCCAATAATATCTCTGAACAGATCTGTTTCATAATTGGACTTGACCCCCTGGATTACGGCCGCAATACGCTCCAGCCCCATCCCCGTATCAATATTGGGGCTTGGAAGTGGCACAAGGCTACCATCAGGTTGCCGGTCAAACTGCGTAAATACGAGGTTCCATATCTCAAGGTACCTGTCACAGTCGCACCCAGGCGCACAATCAGGCCTTCCACAACTCAATTCTTCTCCCTGGTCAATAAGTATCTCTGAGCAGGGGCCACAGGGGCCAGTATCCCCCATAGCCCAAAAGTTGTCCTTCTCACCAAGCCTTACGATTCGCTCAACTGGAATCCCTATCTCGTTGTGCCATATGTCATAGGCCTCATCATCATCTTTGTAAACTGACACATAGAGCTTATCCTTGGGCAGTCCGAAACCATTTGTTAGGAGATCCCATGCCCATGCGATGGTCTCCCTCTTGAAATAATCTCCGAATGAGAAATTCCCCAGCATCTCGAAAAAGGTGTGATGTCGCGCGGTATACCCTACATTTTCAAGGTCATTATGTTTTCCTCCAGCCCTCATGCACTTCTGTGAAGTAACCGCCCTGGTGTATGGTCTCTTTTCTTCCCCAAGATATAACCTTTTAAACTGCACCATACCCGCATTGGTGAACAACAGGCTAGGGTCTTCGTGAGGAATCAGGGAAGAACTGGGAACCACTTCATGTCCCCTCTCCTTGAAATAATCAATAAATGCCTTCCTTATCTCTCTAAAGTTCATCTCTCAGACTCTTCAGCTCCTTTTTTCTGCCTCAATGATTTCAGTCCGCTTTTCTCGAGGATCAAGTCTGCAATCTTGTCCCTTATATCTGAATGTTCAGCAAGGAAACGCTTTACGTTCTCCCGGCCTTGACCAATACGCTCATCTCCAAAGGAATACCAGGAACCGCTCTTTTCAATAATACCCATTGCCACCCCGAGGTCCAGTATGTCACCTTCCTTGGAAATGCCTTTCCCATATATGACATCAAACTCTGCCTCTTTAAAAGGTGGTGCTATCTTGTTTTTCACCACCTTGACTCGAGTTCTGTTTCCTACCACCTGGTCGCCCTCTTTTATGGCGCCTATGCGCCTGATATCAAGGCGCTGCGTGGCATAGAACTTCAAGGCATTGCCTCCTGTGGTAGTCTCGGGGTTGCCAAACATCACTCCAATCTTCATCCTAATCTGGTTGATGAATATAACACATGTGTGTGACTTACTTATGGTACCCGTTAGCTTCCGCAAGGCCTGGCTCATAAGCCTTGCCTGCAACCCCACGTGTTGATCTCCCATTTCTCCTTCGATCTCCGCTCTGGGCACAAGCGCTGCCACCGAGTCTATCACAAGGGCATCTATTGCTCCACTACGTACCAATATCTCGGCTATATCTAGTGCCTGCTCACCGGTATCGGGTTGCGAGACAAGTAGGCTGTCCACATCCACACCGAGATTTCTCGCATAGGAAACATCGAGGGCATGTTCAGCATCTATAAAGGCTACCATGCCTCCTTGCTTCTGGGCCTCAGCAGTTATATGGAGTGCAAGGGTCGTCTTGCCCGATGATTCAGGGCCGAAAATTTCCACAACCCGCCCCCTAGGCACACCTCCTATGCCAAGGGCCAGATCAAGGGAAAGAGACCCGGTGGATATGGCCGGCACATCCATAACCGCCTTATCCCCCATTTTCATTATGGAGCCCCTTCCAAACTGCCTTTCTATTTGAGAGATGGCATGCTGCACAGCCTTTTCTTTATCCATGGGCTACCCCCTCCGTTAGTCTGTCTGGTCCATTTGGTTTGTCTGGTTTCTCTAGTCTATTTAGTCTATTTGGTCCTTTGGTCCTATCCTTCTCATCCTGGGCAAAAAGACCACACACCACAATTATCTCACCAGAGATGTCGCTCCTGGAAAAGTTGTATACTGCTCAAGAGTTTTCATAGTGGGTCGAAGATCTCACCTTACAGGCTACAAGAACTCAATTATTTTGTAAAGCCAAGACCCATTTAGCCCTTTATTTCTTGCCCTCCAGCGGCCAGGATTGAATCTTCGTATACTTTGCTCCATCAGACCGCAAATCACTTCTGAAAAGTGTCAGTTCTTCGAGGGTACACACGGGACTGCTTAACCCCGAATACCTCTCCAGCAACCCCCGCAGCACTTGGCCCCCGTGTGCGCCCCTTCTGAACCTCCCCAGTGTCAGATGGGGATGAAAGGCACGTTTTTCCTCCTTGATGCCAAATGGCCTAATGCGCTTTGAAATGGCTTTCTGGAAAAAACCCATTCTTTCTACATCACCTTCTACCCCAAGCCATAGGACCCTAGGGCTTTTCATTCCGCCAAACACACCAACCCCGTTGAGACCTATTTCAAAGGGTCCATACTTGGTGCATACCGCCTTCACCTGTTCACCCAGGGGCTGCAAATCATCTACTGCTACGTTTCCCAGAAATACCACCGTAAGATGGACATTTCCGGGCCTAACCCACCTGACATCCAATGGGCTCTTGTTAAGGTCTCCATGGACCCTCTTTACAACCGCCCTTATCTCCTCAGGCAGATCAAAGGCCAGGAAGCAGCGGAGTGTTGGTGACATATCTTCTGACCCAATCAAGCGCCATGGTGGCACTTTGTAATTTTACCTGCTCTCTGTCTCCCCAAAAGCGATACTTGCGGGCCAAAATCTCATTAGCATTGGCAAGGCCTATGAAAACCGTACCTACCGGCTTAACCTTCGAGCCACCCGTAGGCCCGGCAATTCCTGTGACGGACACCCCTAGATCAGATTTTAGCGCCTTTCTCACACCCTCGGCCATCTGCCTGGCAGTGGGATCACTCACCGCCCCGTGTTCTTGCAGCATTTCTGAACTTACCCCCAGCAAATTCACCTTAGCAGCATTGCTATAACATATGATGCCGCCCTGAAAATAATCACTGCTACCACTGACGTTTGTTATCCTGTGCCCTATAAGCCCTCCAGTGCAGGATTCCGCCAGTGAGAGGGTCAAACCATGGGAACGTAGTAGCTCACCTACCACCTCTTCCAGGGTTTGCTCGCCCCTAGCAAAAACGTATGGGCCTATCAGATTAATTACTTCCGATTCAAACCTGTCCAGTTCTTTTGATACGGTAGACTCATCCTCTCCTCTCATGCTGAGGGTTATATGAATTTCGGGGAAATGAGGATAAAAACCCAAGACCACCTCCCCGCTTTTACTTTCAATGTCCCTGAATATTTCGGCTAAATCCGGCTCACTTAGCCCGTAAACCTTCAAAATCCGCCAGTGAACCGCTTGAGTTTGCCAGAAACTCAGGAGTTCAGGGATGACCACTTTGTCAAGTAGGTACCTCATTTGTTCTGGAACACCTGGTAGGAAGTAGAACCTCACGCCTTTCTCCACCAGGCAAAATCCGCATGCCCGTCCCTCTGGGCTCAGCAGGCGAGATCCATCAGGCATCCAGGCCATCTTCTCAAGGGAAGGGGTTAGAGTAATACCCATTGCCTTTACATGTTTCTCTATGAGGCGAAACATCTTCTCGTCAAGGGACAACGGACGATTGAGAGCTTTGGCAACGATTTCACTCGTCCTGTCGTCCTCGGTCGAGCCAAGTCCTCCTGTTACAATCACAAAGCGAGAATTTTCTATGGCCCTCCTCAACGCCTCAGCCACCATCGGGTAATTGTCTCCCACAGAGGTGATCCTATTTACCTTCAGCCCTGAAGCCGTAAGCCTGCCGGCAGCATATCTCGCATTAAGATTCAGCGTGCGACCGGAAGTAAGTTCGTCACCTATGGTTATAATCTCGCCATACATGGTTACCCCAAAGTCCAACTTCCCTGTGCCCTTTGATTTATTTGAGACTGCCTCCTATGGAAATCAGAATTAACTTAACAACAGCAAAGGTAAAGAGGCCAGCGAGCAGGTCATCCAAGACAATTCCTATCCCCCCACGCACTTTTTTTTCCACTTGCGCAATGGGAAACGGCTTTAATATATCAAAAGCTCTAAAGAAAATGAATGCCAGCACAAAGTTTACAAGGGATACAGGCAGTGCGAATACTGCAACAAGATATCCGGCCACCTCATCAATGACCACCTCTGAAGGGTCTTCTTTACCAAGTGCAGAGGCGGAAACAGAAGAAGTAAGCATGGCTAGTACTATTATACCAACAAGAATCAAGGCCCTGTAAGCCATTGGAAGTGTGCCCGTAAGAAACGCCACTATCACGGCTGCCGCCGTGCCGAATGTCCCGGGAGCCCCGGGCAGAAGCCCGCACAAAAACCATGAGGACACGATGAGAGAGAACCTTTCACCTGGCCCAGCATTGGCAAGTATGCGCCAAAAATTGCGATTTTCCTGGGAGCCTTCCATCACTTTGAATCACTCATGTTCTCATCCCTGCTCTGAATCCAGGTATACACCTTCCTCAAGGGAATATTGTGCCTCTTTGCTACCATTCTGCACTCTTCATATTCGGGAACCAGAAGGAATTTGCCTTTTCTTTCGACCACTTTCGCCCTTATCTTTCCCCAGGGGCTCTCAACCATCTTTTCAGTTCTAGCCAAAACCTTTCGTTGATCAAATCTAAAACGTATCCCCAGGGTCGTTGTCTCTTCAAAAATGATTTGCGAGAGTTCCTCGGTCCTATTGGGTTGGGCTATGACCTGCACTTGAACGCCCGGGCGATTCTTTTTCATCTGAGCCGGAAAAAAGGCCACATCAAGTGCCCCTTTTTCCAAAAGCCGTTCCATGAGATAAGCCAGAAATTCAGGGCTGCTGTCATCAATATTCGTTTCAAGCACCGCGACGGTCTGTGTTTCCTCTGCATCCCGGAATGCAGGCTCGCCAATTATCACACGTAATACATTAGGTCTGTCCGGAATATCTCGAGTTCCCGCCCCAAAACCACTAGCTAAGATCTTCATTGATGGAAGACGCCCGAACTCAGTTACAAATTCCGTGAGAAGAGCGGCCCCTGTAGGGGTAACCATCTCTCCCTTAACACCGGAATCATAAACCGGCACACCTTGCAAGAGTTCAACAGTGGCAGGTGAGGGTAGAGGTATGTTGCCATGCTCGGTTTGAATAAATCCCGAGCCAAGTGGCAAGGGAGAAGAGAAGGCATTTGTGATTCCTAGCACCTCTAGCCCTGTCACCACCCCCACTATGTCAACTATCGAATCAACAGCTCCTACCTCATGAAAGTGGACTTGCTCTACAGAGCGACCATGTATTCTGGCCTCCACTTTGGCAAGCCTTTCAAAAACTCTGATGGACCGAGTCCTTATACTGTTCGAGAGGTTTGAATCTCGGATGATCTTCTTGACATCGGACAGGCGTCTAGGGGTCTGTTTCTTTTCGAGTAACTCAACAATTACCTGTGTTGCGGATATGCCATTTTTGAGGACCCTGGTCGCATCAATATTGCAAACCTTTTCCAGGCCAAGTGAGGAAATCATCTCGCGCAGGACCTTGGTGTCCAACCCAACATCAACAAGGGCTCCCAATAGCATGTCCCCACTTAATCCGGAAATGCAGTCAAAATATGCGGTTCTCATCTGTGTCTCCTAGTCAAAAAACGGCAAAGCAGCCCGCCTGAGGCAAGGCTGCTTTGGTAATGGCTAAAAACGGCGGGGATTAGGCCTACAGGGCCTCTGCAATGAGCTCAGAAATATCTTTCACCTCAATTGCGTCTTCCTTGTTGGTGGTCTTACGGCTGTCTTCCAGCATAGAGATACAATATGGGCAAGCAGTGGCCAGAATCTGGGCTCCCGTATCGCAGGCCTCGTGAATCCTCAAATCAGAGAATCTCCACTCCGGCTTGGTCTCCATCCAGATTCTTGCTCCACCACCACCGCAGCAAAGGCTCTCTTTGCGGATACGCTCCATCTCCACCAGATTTCCCCCTGTTACAGCCGAAAGCAATTCCCTTGGTTCATCATAAATCTCACTGTGCCTACCCAGATAACATGGGTCATGGTATGTGACCTTGACATCCAAGGTCTTGCTCAGTTTAAGTTTTCCCTCCTTGAGGAGATCAGCAAGAAGTTTAGTATAATGAACCACTTCAAATTCCCCCCCCAACTCAGGGTATTCCTGTGTAAAGGTATAAAGACAGTGGGGTGACGTGGTAATAATCTTTTTGACCCCCTTGTCCTTGTAAAGTTGAATATTCTTTTGCGCAGTATTCATAAAAAGTTCTTCATCCCCTATCTTGCGGGTGGATTCAGCGCAGCAGTTCTCCTCTTCACCAATGACACCGAAGCTTACTCCTGCAGCCTTCAATACCTTGACCATGGACCGTGCTATGTTACGGCTTCTCTGATCATAGGCAGAAGTACAGCACACGAACAAGAAATACTCGGTACCTTCTTCAAACTTGGGCACATCCTGGCCATCCATCCATTCCGTGCGCTTTTCTCTTGGCTCTGACCAAGGATTCCCCTGGCTATGCACACTCCCAGTAACGGTCCTGAGCACTCCCGGGATTGCCCCTGTCTCGGCTATCATGGACCGCATGGATCTCACCACATCAATTATGGTCACTCCTCTGGGGCACTTTAGCACGCACTTGTTGCATGTTGTGCAGCCGTAAAGGATATCGTCTGATTCGTAACCTTCCACACCAAGCTGGGCCATACGGATCAGGCGCCTGATGTTAAAGGGACCATCCACAATGCGCCAGGGACAAGAACCAGCACACATTCCACATTGCATGCAGAGGTTGAGCTTCTCAGCTCCCATGGCCACCAGGGCCTCGTTCACTTCGTAGAAAGGGGTAAGTGCTTCCATGATCTTTTTTCTCCTTTCGCAAACATATTCAGGTATCGACCATATTTTTTGGAACTGGCTGTAAAAAATGTGATTTTTGTAACAAAGTTATTCTGCTTATGTCAACTAAGAAGCTATTATCCGCCCAATATATTGCCCCTTTCACTCCCACGTTCCTGCCTTCCAGCATGCTAAAATAGGGTGCCTGACCAGGAGAGCTTGCTTTTTCACTGACCAAATTGATGAGAAATGTGGAGGCCAGTGGCTGTTTTTAACCAAATGGCCTTGGTGAGGAAAAATCAGGCACAAACGATGGCTTTTCATTGGT
>DQZA01000233.1 GCA_011042035.1 Desulfobacteraceae bacterium | reverse complement strand
TGACGCTGGAGGTGAGTTTAATAACGCCGATAGCGTTGGAGAAGGAGCTGCGGTTTGCGATACGAGAAGGTGGAAGGACGGTAGGTGCTGGAGTAGTAAGTGAGATAATTGAATAGGGGAGATTGAAACGCAATGAGAGACATTATTACCCTGGCCTGTGAGCAATGCAAGAACAGAAACTACACGACAACCAAGAACAAGCGAAAGACACCGGACAAGCTTGCTTTAAGAAAATATTGTCCGACCTGCAGGACGCATACACTGCACAAGGAAACCAAATAGGCGTGTTGGATATGCAGGCCAGTAGCTCTAACGGCTAGAGCACCGGACTCCAAATCCGGGTGTTGGGGGTTCGAATCCCTCCTGGCCTGCCATTTTATGTCTGAGGAAATGGCTTAATGGGCAGGGAAGAGTAGAGGAGATTGGGTAGAAGCGGATGAAAAAGGCGAATCAAAGGGCCAAGAAGCGCAAAAGGTCTAAGAAAAACCCGGTAACACAGACAGCCAAAAAAGAGCAAAAAAAGGTCAGCCCCGGTCCTAAATCCGAAAAGGCTGTGGTTAGTAGTAAGCCGGTCAACAATGTCCCTAAGAGAGTCCAGGAGAAAAAGACGAATCGAGGGAAAGAAGGAAAGGGAGTTGGGCACTATATTTCCAAAAGCATCCAATTTTTGCGAGAATCCAGGACCGAACTGAAAAAGGTTAAATGGCCCAACAGGAGGGAATTGCTGGTTTCCACCGGTGTGGTTATTTTTCTAGTGCTTGTAGTGGCATTGTTTCTTGGCATTGTGGATTTTGGACTAATAAAGGTGATAAAGAATATTGTGGGGTAGTTGGCATCTTGGAAACTATCGGGAATTTCTTGTATTTTTTGTCTTGATGTGAGGTCTGGCCGTGGCGCTTAAATGGTATATCGTTCATACTTACTCTGGATTTGAATACAAGGTGAAGAAAAGCCTGGAGGAGAGGGTAAAGGCCCTGGGGCAGGACAAGTATTTCGGCAAAATCTTGGTGCCCACAGAGCAGGTTGTGGAGCTTAAGAAGGGCCAGAAAAAGACCTCCTCCCGTAAATTCTATCCCGGCTATATCCTCGTGCAGATGGAGTTGAATGAGGAGACCTGGCACACGGTAAAGGATACTGCAAAGGTAACAGGATTTGTAGGCGGTGGGGTTAAACCCACTCCCATCCCTGAGGAGGAAGCCGAAAAGATAATTAAGCAGATGGAAGAAGGGTTTACCAAGCCCAAGCCCAAGTACCAGTTTGAAGAAGGAGACGAGGTGAGGGTTATTGACGGGCCCTTCAGCAACTTCCAAGGCATAGTGGAAGAAGTGAAGCCTGACAAGGAGAAGTTGAGGGTGCTAATAACCATATTCGGCAGGTCAACACCAGTCGAGTTGGACTTTATCCAGGTGAACAAAATCTAGAAGAGGTACACAATGGCAAAAAAGGTTATTGGATCAATAAAACTGCAAGTAAAAGGGGGGCAGGCAAACCCGTCTCCTCCCATAGGTCCCGCATTGGGTCAATACGGGGTTAACATCGCGGAGTTTTGCAAGGCGTTTAACGCCAAGACTCAGGACCAGATGGGCACCATTATCCCCGTAGTTATAACTGTTTATGCTGACAGATCTTTTTCTTTTGTAACAAAGACACCACCAGCATCGGTGTTGCTGAAGCAAGCAGCCAAGATCGCCAAGGGCTCCAGCGAACCGAATCGGCAGAAGGTGGGAGAAGTCACCAAGAAGCAGATTGAGGAGATCGCAAAGCTAAAATTTGAGGATCTCAATGCCAATGATATGGAAAGCGCCATGAAGATCATCGAAGGTACGGCGCGAAGCATGGGCATTACAGTAGTTGAGTAATAAGAGAGAGGGACTTCGAAATGGCCAAACATGGTAAGAAATACAGAGAAAGCGTAAAGAAGGTAGATAGGACGAGGAGATACAGTTTTGAGGAGGCCATTCAACTGGCATTGGACTGTGCATACGCGTCTTTTGATGAAACCGTAGATCTCGCAGTGCGTTTGGGAGTTGATCCCAGGCATGCCGACCAGATGGTGAGAGGTACTGTGGTGCTGCCCAATGGGGTAGGTAAAACCGTAAGGGTGGCAGTGTTCGCAAAGGGCGAGAAGGAAAAAGAGGCACAAGAGGCGGGGGCTGACTATGTGGGCTCTGATGACCTGGTGGAGAAGGTTCAAAAGGGATGGCTGGAGTTTGATAAGGCCATCGCAACGCCGGACATGATGAGCTCAGTGGGCAAGCTCGGGCGTATTTTGGGCCCCAGGGGTATGATGCCTAATGCGAAACTGGGTACTGTCACTTTTGATGTCGCCAAGGCGGTAAACGAGATCAAGGCAGGAAAGATCGACTTCAAGGTGGAAAAGGCGGGAATAGTACATGCGCCGATGGGAAAGGTTTCTTTCGGCGTTCAAAGGCTGTTGGAGAATATAGCAGCTTTTATGGATACGATATTGAGGCTTAAGCCTGCTGCAAGCAAAGGTACCTATCTTCGAAGTATAGCCCTTTCTACTACTATGGGACCTGGAATAAAAGTTGACCCCAGTTACGTAAAAGACCTTTTGGCCCAGGCCTCATGACCACATGGTGAGAGAGAAAGCTCGACACACAAAGGCAGCTTAATGGTATCTGTTCCAATGGCAAGAGGTTAGGTCAGGAGACAATTTTTAGATAGTCTGAAAATATGGGATAGGGTCAAAGACAGTAGGTGCGGCGGGGGCATGCACGGTATATCCCAGCGAACCTGCCTGCCGGTCAGGCAGGAATGTTCCCGGGCTTAAATTGTTGAGCCTACCGAGACCGAGAAGTGAATCAGGCATGTTTTCTATTGGCCAGGGTTTGTACCATCCACATTATTGGCCAACTTCTCAGTTATGGTAAGCACCTCTGCTTTGAAATGAAAATGTCAAAAGGAGAGGAGGTGAATATGGAAAGAGCGGAGAAAGTAAGATTTGTAAAGAACATGAAAGACCGCCTGGAAAAGGCCAAGGCATCTTTTTTGGTGGATTACAAGGGCTTGAACGTAGAGGCCATAAATCGGCTGAGGAAGGATCTCAGAAAGGCCGGTGCCGAGTTTCAAGTTGTTAAGAACAGGCTACTGAAACTGGCCTCCGAATCTACCGATACAGCCAAGTTGCAGGATTATATGAAAGGGCCTTCGGCTGTGGCACTGAGCTATGATGACCCAGTGGCACCTGCAAAGGCCTTGGTGGAATTCGCTAAGGACAATGAGCAACTACAGATAAGAGCAGGCCAGATTTCCGGCAAGGTGATGGAACTCGAGGCCATTAAAAGGCTTGCAGAGTTGCCCAGCAGAGAGGTCCTTTTGGCCCAGACCTTGTCTGTTATGCAGGCGGTTCCCAGCTCGTTTGTAAGGGTACTCAATGGTATAATTCTTCAGATGCTTTATGCACTGAGGGCTATTGAGCAGAAAAAGGCAGAACAACAATAGCAGAAACAAATTGACTGGAGGTTAGAATAACAATGGCTGATATTACAAAGGAAGACGTGATTGAATATATTTCCAATATGACGGTTCTGGAGCTTTCGGAATTTGTCAAGGAATTGGAAGAGAAGTTTGGAGTCACAGCCGCTGCTCCTGTCGCAGTGGCGGCAGCGGGTCCAGCGGAGCAAGCGCAAGAGGCAGCTCCTGAGAAGACTGAATTTGACGTGATCTTGGCTGCGGCTGGTGACAAGAAGATCCAGGTGATCAAAACGGTGCGCACCATTACAGGCCTTGGACTCAAAGAGGCAAAGGCGCTTGTGGATGGTGCACCGGCACCGGTTAAGGAAGGAGTTCCAAAGGAAGAGGCCGAGCAGATAAAGGCCCAGCTAGAAGAGGCCGGAGCTACTGTCGAGGTAAAGTAGATTAAAGGCAAGGGCAGGAGTCCTTTGTGCCTCTGCCCTGTGCCTATTTAGCTATGGATAATTTCAAGGATTATTGGGACTTGCCCTCCGGGGCAGGCCTCCCAAAAGTGAAAAAACGTTAGCCAAGGAGTGACAATGTCTAGTGCAGACGGTGTCAGCAAAAGGATCAGGCGTAATTTCGGGAAGATCAAAAAGATTATAGATATCCCGAACCTGATAGCAGTGCAAAAACATTCATATGAGAGGTTCCTGCAAAAAGACATTCCCCCTGAAGCAAGAGAAGATGTGGGACTGCAAGGTGCCTTCAAGAGTGTTTTTCCAATTGAAGACTTCAGTGGGACATCTTGTTTGGAATTTGTGAAATACACCTTCGAGGATGTTAAGTACGACGAAGAGGACTGTCTTAACAAGGGCATGACCTATGAAGCTCCCTTGAGATTGACCGTAAGGCTATTGGTTTTTGATACAGACAGTGCGGATGGCACTAAGAGTATCAGAGATATAAAGGAACAGGAGATTTACTTTGGTACCTTGCCCATGATGACCGATAGGGGTACCTTTATTATTAATGGGACTGAAAGGGTGGTGGTGAGCCAATTACACCGCTCTCCAGGCGTATTTTTTGACCATGACAAAGGCAAAACCCACTCAAGCGGAAAACTTTTATATTCCGCGAGGATTATCCCACTGAGGGGCTCGTGGCTTGATTTCGAATTTGATCCTAAGGACATGCTATATGTGCGTATTGACAGAAGACGAAAATTCCCTGTTACAGTTTTGCTAAAGGCTTTGGGGTATACTACTAAGGAAATTCTATCCGAATTTTACCGCTCTGAGACCATCAAGATAGAAAAAGGCGGTTGTTTGCGAGAAGCCAACATCGACAACCTTTACCAGAAAAAACTGAGCAAGAAGATCGTAAACCCGAAGGACGGCAAGGTCTTGGCAAAGCCCGGCGACAAGTATACCAAGAGACTGCATCGAATACTAGAAGGGGCAAAAATTACCCATATTCCCATTGACTTCACGGATCTTATTGGAAGAGTGCTGGCTGAGGATGTAATTGATCCTGAGACCGGAGAGGTTCTCCTTGAAGGAAATACTGCTCTGACTGAAGAAGGGTTAGACTTGATCAGGTCGAAGGGTATCACAGAGATTAGTTGCCTCGTACTCGATGCCTCGGGGGTAAGCCCCACCATCCGTGAGACCATGGCTTTGGACAAAATAGAGAACCCTGACGAGGCGGTGTTGGACATCTACCGAAAGATGCGCCCGAGCAGCCCGCCTACCCAGGAGGTCGCAAATAATTTCTTCATAAATCTGTTTTTTAATATCAATACATATGATCTGTCTCCGGTGGGCAGGTTGAAGATGAATCACCGCCTGAACCTGGAAGTGCCTTTGGAGCAGCGGACACTGCGCAAGGAGGATATCCTCGCAACGGTGAAAGAATTAATCCGCCTTAAGATGTCGGAGGCCACAGGTGATGATATTGACAACCTAGGAAACAGAAGGGTGAGAGCTGTCGGTGAATTGCTTGAAAACCAATACAGGATAGGTCTTGTAAGGATGGAACGGGCTATCAAGGAGCGCATGAGTTTGCAGGAAGTTGAGACTCTCATGCCCCACGATCTCATTAATTCCAAGCCCGTCTCCGCAGTAGTAAAGGAGTTTTTTGGAACAAGCCAGTTGTCCCAGTTTATGGATCAGACCAATCCCCTTTCCGAGATTACCCACAAACGTAGACTAAGTGCCCTTGGGCCTGGAGGTCTAACCAGGGAGCGCGCTGGTTTTGAGGTCCGCGACGTTCACCCGACCCATTATGGCCGTATCTGTCCCATTGAGACACCTGAAGGGCCAAACATCGGCCTCATTGTGTCTCTTAGTACCTATGCGAGGGTCAATGAATTCGGGTTTATTGAGACGCCTTACCGGAAAGTCAGGGACGGAAAGGCAACCACCAATATTGCCTATCTTTCTGCCCTTGACGAGGGGGAAGATCCCATTGCACAGGCCAATGCGCCATTGGACAAGAGAGGAAAATTTCTGCGCGAAGAAGCAGCAGTCAGGATAGCGGGGGAGGCGGCCAAGGCGCCGATTGATCAAGTTAAATACATGGACGTTTCGCCTGACCAGTTGGTGAGCGTTTCGGCCTCTCTCATTCCCTTCCTGGAGCACGACGACGCCAACCGCGCACTGATGGGGTCAAACATGCAGCGTCAGGCAGTTCCTTTGCTCAAGGCAAAGGCCCCTCTTGTGGGAACGGGGATCGAGAAGATAGTAGCCCGAGACTCTGGCGTGTCAATAGTGGCTAAGAGAGACGGTATCGTGGAGGATGTGGATGCATCCCGTATTGTGATCAGATCAAGCGGAGGGGCAGACACTGACGAGCCCGAGGTGGAAATCTACAAACTGACCAAGTTCAAACGTTCTAACCAGAATACTTGCTACAATCAAAAACCCATTGTGAAGAAAGGTGAATTCGTAAGAAGAGGTCAGATCATCGCAGACGGCCCTGCCATGGAAATGGGCGAATTGGCTCTTGGGCAGAATGTGATGGTAGCCTTCATGTCCTGGGGCGGTTATAATTTTGAGGACTCGATCCTGATAAGCGAAAGGGTTGTCAAGGAAGATATATACACCTCTGTTCACATAGAGGAATTCGAGGTCCTTGCAAGAGACACAAAGCTGGGAAGGGAAGAGATAACTCGGGACATTCCCAATGTTGGTGAAGAGGCCCTTAAGAACCTGGATGACAGCGGCATCATAAAAATAGGCGCAGAGGTGAAGCCCGGAGATATCTTGGTGGGTAAGATTACCCCTAAAGGCGAGACACAGCTTTCCCCTGAGGAAAAGCTCCTGAGAGCCATATTTGGTGACAAGGCCGGAGATGTAAAGGACACATCCTTGAGGGTACCACCTGGCGTTGAAGGAATTGTCATTGATGCCAAGGTATTTTCCAGAAGAGGGGTGGAAAAGGACTTCCGAAGCCTCCAGATTGAAGAACAGGAGAGGGCGAGACTTGAAAAGGACGCGGCGGATGAAATTAATGTCATTACATTGAGTGCAAAGGAGAAATTGAAGGACCTGCTTGTTGGCAAAAAACTTAAGACGGATCTGGTGGATCCAGAGAGCGGCGAGCTGCTGGTGAAGGCAGACAAGGCCATCAATAAGGCAGAGGTGGAAAATACCCCCGTTGAGGCGTGGGCCAACGCTGATTTGAGATCAACAATGGAGACCATCGAAAGGATGGAGGCCATAGTAGGGCAATACAAGGCGAAGATAGAGAGGGTTGAGAACGTATTTCAGGAGAAGCTCGATAGGCTTGGTGAAGGTGATGAATTGGCACCGGGCGTCATCAAGATGGTCAAGGTTTATGTGGCTGTAAAAAGGAAACTGTCGGTTGGGGATAAGATGGCAGGACGCCATGGTAACAAGGGAGTGCTTTCCCGTATCCTCCCCATAGAAGACATGCCCTATTTCGAGGATGGTACACCTGTTGACATTATCCTTAATCCGCTAGGAGTGCCATCTCGAATGAATGTTGGCCAGGTTCTGGAAACCCATCTTGGTTGGGCGTCCAAGGAACTCGGTAAACAGATTGGCGAGCTTCTTGAGAACATGAGGAACCTCAATGAGATCAGGCGAAGGCTGAAGGCAGTGTTTGGCAAAGAGGATTATCAGAAATATTTTGGTGAGCTTTCTGACGATGAACTTTTGGACAGGATCCTTCAACTCCAAGAGGGGGTTCCCATGGCCACACCGGTATTTGACGGTGCACAGGAGGATGAGATCATCAAGTGCTTGGAGCTGGCTGGTATCCCAGTGACAGGTCAGACAACCCTTTACGATGGAAGGACAGGTGAACCTTTTGATCAAAAGATTACCGTGGGAGTGATGTATGTTATGAAACTTCATCACTTGGTGGATGACAAGATACATGCTCGCTCCATTGGCCCATATTCTCTTGTCACCCAGCAGCCTTTGGGTGGTAAGGCCCAGTTTGGCGGCCAGAGGCTGGGGGAAATGGAGGTCTGGGCCATGGAGGCCTATGGTGCGGCCTATGCATTACAGGAGTTTCTCACTGTAAAGTCAGATGACGTAGCGGGCCGGACCAGAATGTACGAGCGGATAGTGAAAGGCAACAATATCTTGGAGGCTGGGCTCCCAGAATCCTTCAAGGTATTGATGAAGGAACTGCAGAGTCTGGGTCTGGAGATTCAGCTTTTTGAGAACCCTGAGGGGGAAGTGAACCTTTAAAGAAAAAGGAGAAGGGCATTGGACGAACTATACAGTTTTTTTACCAAGCCTAAGGATCCATCCAGCTTTAACGCGGTGAGGATTTCTCTTGCCTCTCCGGAAAAGATTCGGGAGTGGTCTTATGGTGAGGTGAAGAAACCTGAAACTATAAATTACCGCACGTTCAAACCGGAGAGAGATGGGCTATTTTGTTCAAAGATTTTTGGCCCCATTAAAGACTATGAGTGCAATTGTGGTAAATATAAGCGCATGAAGCACAGAGGAATAGTGTGTGAAAAGTGTGGGGTCGAGGTAATCCAGTCTAAGGTTAGAAGGGAACGTATGGGGCACATTGAGCTGGCAGCTCCCGTGGCCCACATTTGGTTTTTGAAGTGTCTGCCATCAAAGGTGGGTAATCTCCTTGATTTAACCCTTAAAGAGCTTGAGCGCGTGCTTTATTTTGAAAGTTATATTGTGATTGACCCCAAGGATACCCCCCTGCAAAGAGGCGCTCTCCTTACGGATGAACAGTTGATGCAGGCCAGACAGGACTGGGGTGACAGGTTTGTGGCAGGCATCGGAGCAGAGGCCATTCAGGCAATGCTGCGACATCTTAATCTAGATGAACTGTCGCAGACCCTGCGCGTAGAGATGATGACCACGAAGAGCGAGGCAAAGCGCAAGAAGTTGGCCAAGAGGCTCAAGATCATCGATGCATTCCGCGAATCTAAGAATAAGCCAGAATGGATCATAATGGATGTTATTCCAGTGCTCCCGCCTGATTTGCGGCCCCTTGTGCCGCTTGACGGTGGACGCTTTGCCACCTCAGACTTGAACGACCTGTACCGCAGGGTGATCAACCGAAACAACAGATTAAAGAGACTTCTCGAGTTAAATGCCCCAGATATAATTGTACGAAACGAAAAGCGTATGCTCCAGGAGGCTGTAGATGTACTGTTTGATAACGGGCGAAGAGGCAAGGTAGTTACAGGGCCCAATAAGAGACCTTTTAAGTCCTTGAGCGATATGCTGAAGGGGAAGCAGGGGAGATTCCGCCAGAACCTATTGGGTAAACGAGTGGATTACTCTGGCCGCTCGGTTATAGTAGTGGGGCCGGACCTAAGACTCCATCAGTGTGGTCTGCCCAAGAAAATGGCCTTGGAGCTTTTTAAGCCTTTTATTTACAATAAGCTGGACGAAAAGGGCCTAGTTACCACCATTAAGAGCGCAAAAAGGATGGTGGAGAGGGAGACCCCAGAAGTTTGGGACGCCCTAGATGAGGTGGTAAAGGAATACTGTATACTTCTCAACCGGGCGCCAACGCTTCACAGGCTTGGAATCCAAGCCTTTGAACCGATTCTTATAGAGGGCAAGGCGATCCAGTTGCACCCCTTGGTTTGCACGGCGTTCAATGCGGACTTTGATGGAGACCAGATGGCGGTTCATGTGCCCCTTTCCATTGAGGCCCAGATTGAGGCCAGGGTGCTCATGATGTCCACCAACAATATCCTGTCTCCTGCCCATGGTGACCCGATAATCGTTCCCAGCCAGGATATTGTACTAGGTATATATTACATGACAAGGTCTCGGCCCTTTGCTAAGGGTGAAGGAAAGATTTTCGCAAACCCCGAAGAGGTTAGGATTGCATATGATTCGGGTGAGCTGGATCTACATGCGGCCATCAAGGTGAGGATGAACGGGAAAATCTATGACACCACTACGGGAAGGGTGATACTTGCAGAGCTTCTTCCCGAAGGCTTACCTTTTGACCTCGTCAACAAGGTAATGAAGAAGAAGGAATTGCGAATCCTGATAAACGAGGCCTATAGACGGACTGGAATAAAAGCTACGGTTATTCTCGCCGATAGGCTCAAGGATTTGGGTTACAAATACGCAACGCTGTCGGGTATTTCAATCGCAATGAAGGATATGGTTATCCCAAAGAAGAAAGATGAGATCCTCGAGAGAGCTGAGAGAGAGGTTAAGAAGATAGAGCAGCAATATGTAAGTGGCCTTATTACTGACGGCGAAAAGTACAATAAGGTTGTAGACATTTGGGCCCAGGCCACAGAGGATATTGCCTCGGAGATGATGAAGGAAATGGCGGTCGAGGTGGCTCAGGGGCCGGGGAAAAAGAAGGTCAAAGTAGACAGCTTTAATCCTATCTACATGATGTCAGATTCAGGGGCCAGAGGGAGTAAGGACCAGATGAGACAGCTAGCTGGGATGAGAGGCCTCATGGCCAAACCCTCAGGGGAGATCATAGAGACTCCTATTACCTCGAATTTCCGCGAGGGCCTTACCGTGCTCCAGTACTTCATATCCACGCATGGTGCCCGAAAGGGTCTTGCCGATACAGCCCTCAAGACGGCCAACTCTGGTTATCTTACCCGCCGGTTGGTGGATGTGTCCCAGGATGTTGTGGTATCGGAAGAGGACTGTGGCACCATGGATGGTATCTGGGTGGACGCCTTGGTGGAAGGCGGAGAAATAATCCAGAGGGTGAGCGAGAGGGTGCTAGGAAGGGTAGCCGTTCAAGACATTATCGATCCCGTTACGGGGGAAATACTGGTTAAGGCCAATGAAGAAATTGATGAAGAGAAGGTGGCCAAGATTGAATCTGCAGGTGTAGAACGGGTGAAGATTCGTTCGGTGCTCACGTGCCAATCCAGACGAGGGGTGTGCAGGCGATGCTACGGACGTGATCTTGCCCATGGACGCCTAGTTAATATAGGGGAGGCAGTTGGTATAATTGCAGCCCAGTCCATTGGTGAGCCTGGTACCCAGCTTACAATGAGAACATTCCACATAGGCGGAACCGCTAGTAAACGAGTAGAGCAGTCCACAATCCAGCCTAGGAATAATGGCACGGTTAAGTTTGTAAATCTCAAGACCGTGGAGAATGAAGAGGGCAACTTGGTTGTGATGAACCGCAACGGGGAGCTCGCCATAGTGGGCAAGGGAGGCCGTGAGATTGAGCGTTATCCAGTGATTTATGGGGCAGTGCTCAAGGTGCATGATGGCGATAAGGTGAAGACCGATCAGGTATTGGCTGAATGGGATCCATTTACCATACCTATTATGACCGAGGTGGGCGGTACGGTAAAATTTGGCGACATCATAGAAGGTAAGACCATGCAGGAACGTCGCGACAAGGTGACGGGGAAGATAAGCCGCGCTGTTGTTGAATCTCCTGATCCGGATATCAGACCCAGGATCTCTATAAAGGATGCCGAGGGTAAGACCGCGCTATTGCCAGGAAGCTCCAAGGCCAGAGCGAGATACCACTTGCCCGTGGGGGCCATCATAATGGTGAATGAAGGAGATACTGTTGGTCCAGGTCAGGCACTCGCCAAGATACCTCGGGAGACGACAAAGACTAAGGATATCACGGGCGGTCTGCCCAGGGTAGCAGAGTTGTTCGAGGTCAGGAAGCCCAAGGAAACGGCCATTATTAGTGAAATTGATGGAGTTGTTTCCTTTGGTAAGTACACCAAGGGTAAACGCAAGATGACTATTACCCCGGAAGTCGGCGAACCTGTAGACTATTTTATCCCCAAAGGAAAGCACGTGAGCGTGTTAGAGGGAGACTACGTTAGGGCAGGTGAGCCGCTGATGGATGGATCTGTAAATCCACACGATATTCTTAGGATTAGGGGTGTCAAGGAACTGGCTAAGTATCTTGTTGATGAGGTTCAGGAGGTTTATAGGCTACAGGGCGTTAGGATTAATGATAAGCACATTGAGGTTATCGTAAGACAGATGCTGAGGCAGGTGACAGTCACTGATCCCGGTGATTCCAATTTCTTGGTGGGGGAACACGTGGAGAAGTGGAAGTTTGAGGAAGAAAACAACAAGGTCGTTGCAGCCGGAGGTAAACCTGCCAACGCACAGCCTCTCTTGCTGGGCATTACCAAGGCTTCCCTTAGCACGGAAAGTTTTATCTCGGCTGCATCTTTTCAAGAAACGACTAAGGTCCTGGCTGATGCCGCTGTTGCAGGAAAGGTGGACTATCTGAGGGGATTAAAGGAGAACGTTATAATGGGTCGCCTTATTCCAGCAGGCACGGGGCTGAGGACCTATAGGGACGTTGAGCTGGGAATCCGAGAATAGAGGAATTGGCAAGGAAGTAAAAAAACAGGTTGACAAAAAGGAAAATAAGGCATAAAAGAAAGAATTTTGTGAATCTCACGCATTCGCCCTTTCGCAAAATTCGAAGGGCGAATCATTTTCGTGAGTATTGATAGGAGAGAGATTGGATGCCGACCATTAACCAACTAATTAGAAAAGGCAGACAAAAGCCTAAAAAGAAGGTTAAGACCCCGGCGCTTCAAGGTGCACCACAGAAGAGAGGGGTCTGTGTTAGGGTGTATACCTCTACGCCTAAAAAGCCTAATTCGGCCTTGCGCAAGGTGGCGAGGGTGAGGCTAACTAACGGTATAGAGGTCACTTCTTATATACCTGGGATGGGGCATAATCTCCAGGAGCACTCAGTGGTTTTGATACGTGGGGGTAGGGTAAAGGATTTGCCCGGCGTTCGCTATCACATAATTCGAGGAACCATGGATACAACAGGTGTAGAGGACCGTAGGCAGGGCAGGTCCAAGTATGGCGCAAAAAGGCCTAAGACAATATAGGTAGGGTTAGTGGGGATATAGCACAACGAGGGAAAGCGGTTCGGAGAATATTGTATGCCTAGAAAAAGAGTTGTTGCCAAGCGTGAGGTGGCTCCAGATCCCAAGTACAAATCGGTGCTTGTGAGCAAGTTTGTAAACAGCCTCATGAAGGACGGTAAAAAGAGTGTGGCACAGTCCATACTTTATGATGCCTTTGACATAATCAAAGAAAAGACAAAGCAAGAGCCCCTCGAGGTCTTTCAGAAGGCAATCGAAAACGTGAAACCCATCGTGGAGGTAAAATCGCGCAGGGTTGGTGGGTCAACTTACCAGGTGCCCACAGAAGTCAGACCTTCAAGGAGCCAGGCTTTGAGCATTAGATGGATTATTTCCTTTGCCAGAGGTAGAGGAGAAAAGACGATGGCCGCCAAGTTGGCCGGTGAATTGATGGATGCGGCAAATGGCAGAGGAGCTTCTATTAAGAAAAGGGAAGATACACATCGTATGGCAGAAGCAAACAAGGCCTTTGCGCATTACAGGTGGTAGCAAGGGTTGCTGGGTTATGAAAAAATAGAGTGATAGTGTTGAAAATGTGTCTCACGAGGAATACCAAGGAGGTAAGCGATGTCGAAGAAGAAATTTGAGAGGAAGAAGCCGCACTTGAATGTGGGTACGATAGGGCATATAGATCATGGGAAGACGACTCTGACGGCGGCGATTACGAAGCACTTAG
>DQZA01000225.1 GCA_011042035.1 Desulfobacteraceae bacterium | reverse complement strand
GCAGAGGCTCAGAAAAAGGCTAAGGCTACCCACAAAGAAAAGCCATCTATGAAGGAGGCGGCTATGAAGGAAACGGCAAAAAAGGAAAAGGTAGCAGAGAAAAAGCCAGCGAGTGCTGATGAACTGCGTGAGGCAAGAATTGCGAAGTTGGAAAAGTTAATTGGATATTTGGATCATATTCACCGAAGGGCCTAGAAGGCCATGATTTGATGCTGTCGAATCAATTATAACCTCTTAAGAAGGGAGGAACTTGTTTATGTCAAAGCTAGTAGCGTTTGCAGCAATTCAAGGAGCCTACAATATAGTAGGAAAGGCAGAAGGTAAGTACAAAAGGGCATTGGAGACATACGGCGGGAGCCAGAAACTGGAATTTCCAAACACCGCTTACTATTTGCCCATCATTTATTCTTTAACTGGAATTAAAGTTACAGACCTTGACTCGGCTAAGAAGCCGTTGGAGTTGGCTAGAAAGCTGTTACCACCACACATCAAAAAGGACTGCCACATACCCTATCTGGGGCCACTCCTGGATGCGGGCATGGCAGCGCTTTTTGCCGAAGAGATAGTGGAAGCCATTCGGTACGTGGAAGATCCGGACTTCTATCAACCCACTGTTGAGGATCCTGACGTGGAAAATGGAAAGATTTGGTTAGGGGCTGCTGATGACACCATTATGAGAAAACGTGGGGTGGAATTTGTGGATGGTACCGCTCCAGGATTTGCAGCCATTGTCGGAGCTGCTCCAGATCCGGAGACCGCCAAAAAGATTGCCGAGGAGTATCAAGTAAAGAGCATTTACGTGTTTATGGCGGCTAATCAGAATGGCACGACATTTGCCGAGCAACTTCTTGAAGCAGGGGTGCAGATCGGATGGAACACGCGTCTTGTGCCCTTTGGTCCTGATATATCTGCGGCGGTCTTTGCCCTGGGTTTTGCAAACCGAGCGGGCATGTCCTTCGGTGGTATTCAGCCCGGGGATTTTAAGAGACAATTGGCCTATCAGAAGAATCGTATATTTGCATTCGTAAATGCCCTGGGTGATGTAAATGCCGAATGGGCGGCGAATGCGGCAGGGGCTGTCAACTGGGGATTTCCCACAATAGCCGATACGGATATTCCTGAGATTCTCCCTACGGGTGTCTGTACATATGAGCATGTAGTTGCCAATGTATCACACGACCAGATCGTATCCAAGTCCATTGAAATAAGGGGCCTTAAAGTCACTGTGGCCAAGGTCGACATTCCTTTGGCATACGGACCGGCGTTCGAGGGTGAAAGGGTACGAAAAGACGATCTGTATCTCGAGATGGGCGGTGGTAAGACACAGTGTACAGAGCTGTGCAAGATGGCCGAGATGAATGAGATCGAGGATGGAAAGGTAGAGGTCATAGGCCCGGATGTAAACGATGTCAAGGAAGGCGACAAGTTACCTCTTGGCATCTATGTCCAGGTAGCTGGCAGGAAAATGCAGTCTGATTTTGAGCCTATCCTCGAAAGGCAGATACATCACTTGATAAACTATGCTCAGGGTATCATGCACATAGGACAAAGGGATATTTCCTGGGTCAGGGTGAGTAAGTCGGCCATTGAAAAAGGCTTTACCTTAAAGGATATAGGCGTGATATTGCATGCTAAATTCCATCAAGATTTTTCCAATATCCTGGATAAGGTTCAGGTAACCCTCTATACAAAGAAGGAAGATGTTGATGAGCTGACAAAACGTGCTAGAGAAGAGTACAAGATGCGTGATGAGCGTGTGGAAAAGATGACCGACGAGACGACGGAAACATTCTACTCCTGCACCCTGTGCCAATCTTTTGCCCCAACCCACGTTTGTGTGGTAAGTCCTGAGAGAACAGGGCTGTGTGGTGCCTACAACTGGATGGACTGTAAGGCCTCTTATGAGATTAATCCCACAGGACCTAACCAGCCGGTTGAAAAGGGCGAAGTTATAGACGAAAAGCTCGGACAATTCAAGGGTGTAAATGAGTTCGTTTATAAGGCCTCTCGTCAGGCTATTGATCATTATAACTTTTACAGTGTGGTCCACGATCCCATGACTACCTGTGGTTGTTGCGAATGTATCTGTGTGGTGTTGCCCGGCTGCAATGGAGTTATGACTGTTCATCGAGACTATTACGGACAAACGCCTTGCGGAATGAAATTTAGTACTCTTGCTGGAATGATTGGTGGAGGTCAGTCCACCCCTGGGTTTGTGGGCCACTCCAAATTTAATATTACTCAGAGGAAATTCATTAAGGGCGATGGAGGACTCCTCCGGATGGTCTGGATGCCTAAGGCCCTGAAGGAGGAAATCCGAGAGAGGCTGATTAAGCGCGGTGAAGAGCTGGGCGTACCAGACCTTGTTGATCGAATTGCAGATGAGACAGTGGGTACAACCGAGGAAGAGATCTTGCCTTTCCTCAAGGAAAAGGATCATCCTGCGTTGAAGATGGATCCAATAGTAGGATAAACGGGAAAGAGAAAGTTTCTGAGGGCTATTCAGAAGTGATTCACTACAACCTGCTAACACAAGGTAATGACTGATATGAGGAGTATGCTATGGGACTAACAGGAATTCAGATCTTTAAAATGCTGCCAAAGACGAACTGTGGCGAATGTGGTGTGCCAACCTGCCTTGCCTTTGCCATGAACCTTGCCTCTGGAAAGGCGGAGTTGGATGCGTGTCCGTATGTTTCAGATGAGGCAAGGGAAAAACTGGCCGAGGCATCAGCCCCTCCCATCAGGCCGGTGGCCATCGGAGCGGGGGCGAGGGCATTTAAGGTTGGCGGAGAACTGGTTCTGTTCCGCCACGAGAAGACCTTTTACAATCCCACGGCCCTGGGTGTACTTGTTCCATCAGATATTTCGGCAGATGATTTGGACACGAAATTGAAAATCTGGAACGCTTACCAGTTTGAGCGTGTGGGACTTAATCTGAGGCCCGAGTTGGTGGCCCTCAAGGACGTCAATGGGGACAGTGGGGCCTTTGTTGCCGCTGCCAAGAAGATTGCACAGGAAAGTGAATTCGGGCTTGTGCTGATGAGCGACAAGCCAGCAGTCCTCAAAGAGGCAGCAGAGGCAACTGCCTTCAAGCGTCCTTTGCTCTACGCGGCTACTGGAGACAATGTGGATGATATGGGTAATCTTGCCAAAGAGACTGGACTTCCTCTTGCTGTTAAAGGTAAGGACATGGATGACCTCATCGCCCTTAGTGACAAGCTTACTGGCATGGGATTGAAGGACCTGGTGCTTGATTCTGGCTCGAGAGAGGTGAAGAAGGTGTTTGAGGATCAAGTTGCCATTAGAAGGGCTCCACTTAAAGAAGGGAATCGCTCGCTGGGTTTTCCTACCATAACGTTTCCCTGTGAGATGGCAAGCAACCTGGACGCTGAGACAATGATTGCCTCTATGCTTATTGCTAAGTATGGGGCCATAGCAATCCTGTCCGATTTCAAGGGAGAGAGCCTATTTCCATTGTTGGTGGAACGCCTGAACATCTTTACAGACCCACAGAGGCCAATGACTGTTACCGAAGGCATCTATGAGATAGGAAATCCTGACGAGAATTCTCCCGTACTTGTAACAACCAATTTCTCTTTGACCTACTTCATTGTCAGCGGAGAGATTGAGGGAAGCCGGGTGCCGAGCTGGCTTCTTATAATGGATACTGAGGGCCTCTCGGTGATGACTGCATGGGCTGCCGGGAAGTTTGTGGGCGATGCTGTAGGGATGTTTGTGAAAAAATGTGGAATTGCTGATAAGATTTCTCACAGGAAAGTAATAATCCCCGGGTATGCCGCGGCCATCGTGGGTGACATGGAAGAGGAGCTCCCAGACTGGGAGGTTATTGTGGGACCGAGAGATGCCTCTCTGATTCCCAAGTTCCTCAAGGAGATGGTTGGTTAGTACAGGTCGCTTTGCAAACTGATAACTTAGCTAAGGGAGTGGACTCATGTTACTAATAGGGGAAAACTTGAATGTTATTAATCGTGTTATTGGAAAGGCCTTCAAGGAAAAGGACCCAGGTCCAATCGTGGAAGAAGCCAAAAGGCAAAAAGAGAACGGAATGGACTGGATTGATATTAATCTGGGACCTGCAAGGAAGGGTGGACCTGAGCTCATGGAATGGGTTGTGAAGACCATTCAGGATGAAATTGGCGACACTCCGCCGCTATGCCTTGACACTTCCAATATTGAGGCCATGGAGGCTGGATTGGCCGTGCATAAGGGCAGGGCCATTATGAATTCAATTATGTGCCGCCCTGAGCGCTACGAAAAGATGATCCCTTTAGCGGTGAAATACAATGCTCAGTTTATTGCCCTCATGTGGGGACCTGAAGGGCTCCCTAGGGATGAAAATGAAAGAGCAGCCCTTGCTGTTGAGTTGATTTACGCTGCTAACGAGGCTGGCGTCCCCAATGAGGATATCTTCGTAGACGGTGTGGTGACACCAGTGAATATACAGCAGCCTCAGCTCATGAGCCTCTTGGCATTTCAGGAGATGCTTCAAGATATTGCACCAGGTGTCAAATCAACTTGTGGCTTGTCCAATTGCTCAAACGGCTCACCTGACCACCTCAGGCCTATTCTTAACCGGACTTATATGGTAATGCTGGAGCGCAAGGGCATGTATTCCTGTATAGTCGATGCATATGACGATGAGCTTCATGCGATCGCAAGGGGTCAGAGGCCCGATATTGTAGAAGTGATTCATAAAGTTATGGACGGCGAAGAAATTGAGATGGACTCTCTGTCCAAGGAGTTGCAGGATTATGTGAAAACGGCCAGGGTTCTTCTGGGCCATACCTTGTATTCGGATTCCTGGCTAGAGCTTTAAGCTGCCAAGCACGGTTCAGAGTCATAACAAGGAAATGGAGCCTCCCTTGCAGGTCGTGTAGTAGGGAGGCTTTTTCCGTTTATGAGATTCGGTGAGAAGGTATTGACTTTAGGGGGCGAGATTATATTAAATTAAGTTTAAAAATTGAACAGTAGAGGATGGGAGGAAATTAGAAATGAAAGATGGCAGAATAGCAATTCCGTCAATGGCTCCTGGAGGCCTGGAAGGGAAGCGTTCCGGACACTTTGGCCATTGTGATTATTTCACACTTGTGGATGTTGAAAACGGAGAAATCACCAATGTTACCATTGTGCCAAACCAAGAGCATGTTCAGGGAGGGTGCATGGTTCCAGTGAATTTACTTGCACAGTATAAGGTTGACGCCCTGATAGTGGCAGGTATGGGCATACGGCCGCTGATGGGGTTTCAGCAAGTGGGGATCAAGGTTTATTATGACGGTGAACGGCCAGAAATTAGACCCGTTGTTGAAGACCTTATTGCAGGTAAGCTACCCCTTATGGGTGAAGAGCAGGTTTGCGGGGGCGGAATGCAACACTAAAGACAGGAAGGAGGCAGTGAAAGGGGGCTTTATCAAACATGACTGATGACATCTATGAAATGCTTTCGAAATCTGGTTACTCTGACAAGGCCATAGAATATTTTAAGAGCCGCGAGAGCATAGGCGACCTGCCTGAGGCAGACCAGGTCACAGATCTCACAGGGCCGTGTGGCGACAACATGAAGATCTACTTAAAGTTTGACGGGGATAAGATAGACGACGCGAAGATTCAGGTCTTGGGCTGCCCTGGGGCAATAGCGTCGGGATGTGCCGTGGCCTCGCTGGCCAAGGGAAAAAGCCTTGAAGAGGCCAAAAAAATTGATCTGGACGCCTTATACAAGGAACTGGAGAAACTTCCAGATAAGAAGATACATTGTGCTCGCCTTGCTGTTAAAACCCTTCAAAGGGCTCTGGAACAATACAGTACAAAGATGCTTGAAGGGAATAACAGGCGAATGACAGGGGGAAAGCGATGAAGATAGCCGTAACTGCTTCAGGTACAAGCCTGGAATCCAAAGTGGACCCTAGATTCGGGAGGGCCCCATATATCCTGCTAGTAGATACCGACACAATGGATTTTGAGGTAATCGACAACCGGGAAAATGCTGAATCTCTGAAGGGAGCGGGCATTCAGGCAGCCAGCTCCGTAAGTAAAAAGAGGCCGGAGGTGTTGCTAACAGGCCACTGCGGCCCAAATGCCTTTAAGGCCCTCAAGGCCGCCGGTGTTAGAGTTGTAAATGGGGCAGAGGGTCCAGTGGATAAAGCCATTAACTATTATTTGAATGGAAAGCTGGTGGAAGGTGAAGAACCTGATGTCGAGGGTAGGTGGTGATACGCCTGAACTAGACATCCAAAAGGATGACTATCCAAAAAGGCCTTCCGTTGTATGCGGATGGCTTTTTTTGTCGCCTCCTATGGGCTCTGCGAAGCCAAAAAAGAGTTGACCATACTCCAGGGTGTTGAGTATAAGAGATACCACCCGTTAAGAAACCGCCAGAGGTTCAAACGTTGGCGGTTGGTGTGCAAATTCCGTTATGTGATTTGTAGCGCAGAACTTAATAACCTAATTTGAAGCAAGTCTTGTTCCGTTAGGACTCGAAGGGGGGTGAAAACGCCAGGGAAGACAGGAAATTGACTGAGGGCACCGAGAGGTTCCGAGATTTATCAACCATGAGAGCCGATAGGAGGTAAGCATGAAGAAAGTCATAGTCATAGCAACTGTGTTGCTGTTTGGTCTCGTTGCAGCAGCAATGATGATAAGCACGCCTGCTCAGGCCAGGACAACCTTTGTTACCATTGGTACCGGCGGTATTACCGGAGTCTATTATCCTACCGGCGGCGCTATTGCGAAAATGGTGAACAAGAAAAGGAAGCTCTACAATATTCGTGCCACAGTGGAGTCCACTGGTGGATCAGTATTTAACATCAACGCAGTTCTTTCCGGTGACCTTACCTTCGGAATATGCCAATCGGATCGGCAGTACCAGGCTTGGCACGGGCTGGCTGAATGGAAGGACAAGGGCCCGCAGAAGGATCTAAGGGCGGTTTTTAGCATTCATCCTGAATCCGTAACACTTGTTGCGGCAGATGATGCGGGCATCAGAACGATTCAGGATCTGAGGGGGAAAAGGGTAAATATCGGTAACCCTGGTTCGGGGCAGAGACAGAACTCGATTGACGCACTTGCCAACGCGGGCATTGATTACAAGAAAGATATAATTGCTGAGAGTGCCAAGGCTGCCGAAGCTCCAGGGCTGCTGCAGGATGGTAGAATCGATGCATTCTTTTATACCGTGGGCCATCCTAGTGGTGCCATTAAAGAGGCGACAGCAGGGAAAAGGAAAGTCCATTTTGTACCTATTACTGGGCTTGACAGGCTCCTGGCCAAATACCCTTATTATGCAAGAGCGTATATCCCCATAAAGTTTTACCCCTCTGCCACCAATAAAGAGGATGCTCCTACCTTTGGTGTAAAAGCCACCTTTGTAACCTCGGCGAAAACACCTAATAGGATAGTATACGCTATTGTTAAGGAGGTATTTGATAACTTCGAAGCCTTTAAGAAGCTTCACCCTGCCTATTCTGTTTTGACTAAACAGAACATGCTGGAGGGTTTGACGGCACCGTTACACCCTGGAGCACTGAAATACTTCAAAGAGGAGGGATTGATTAAGTAGTGCAATGTGTGGGCACTCGGGGCAATATTTTTCTCCTGAGTGCCCTATTCCATCCGCTAGGAAGACGATATTAAGCGTCAGCTTATAATCCGACACCTTGGGCCCGGGGAGTTCTTATGGGTTGCACCGTCCTCTTCCTACTGCCTTATTACACTCCCACTATAGCCGATAGACCAAATCTTTCTGGGTCGATCGCAGTACTCTTGGGGCAGCAAGATAGTTTATCAACCTTGCTTATTTTTTATTTATGGAAGGGGCAGGGCAGAATCTTTCGGGGAGTGAAGAAATGAGCACAGAGAAGAGCTTGAAAAAATGCTAGAAGAAATCCCCATTGACAGAGGCAAGCCTATGCCCTGCCCTTATGAAGGGAGGAGGAAGGGTGCGGGTTGTTTTTTTACATAGACTCGGGAGGTGCGACAATGGATTTTGAGTGCATTATTTACGAAAAGGGTCATGATATTGCGATTGTAAGGCTCAACCGGCCCCAGGTTTTAAATGCGATGAATAAGCAATTGTGGCTGGATCTTCAGGCAGCCCTTGAGGATGCCCGGCAAGACCCTTTAGTAAAGGTGGTGATAATTACCGGGGAGGGAAGAGCATTTTCCACTGGCGCGGATCTCAAGGAATCAAAGACCAGAACCATTGAGGAGTATCGAGATTATCTCAATGAGCTTCAAGAGGCCTCAAGGAAGATCATCCGGTTTGAAAAACCCACCATTGCTGCCATTAATGGCTATGCCCTAGGCTCTGGCTACGAGCTGGCCCTGGCCTGTGACATCCGCCTCGCAGCAGAAGACGCACAAATAGGTTCACCCGAGGCCAAAGTTACTTCTTCTGTAACAGGGGGAGCCATGAGATTGGTACAGGAGCTAATTGGTCCAGGAAAGGCAAGGGAGCTCCTTTTTACCGCAGAGTATATTGATGGCAGGGAGGCAGAGCGTATTGGACTAGTTAACAAGGCCGTACCGCTTGACAAACTGATGGACGAAGCCAAAGCCATGGCGGCGAAGATAGCAAAAAACTCGTCTTTTTCACTAAAGATGATTAAGCGGGGGCTTATCATGGCTAAAGACGGAGTAAGCCTCGAGGCACTGATGGACTATGAGGTAGAGGCCTGTCTGGCATGTGTGTCTACAAAGGAACGCCAGAATTCCCTTAAGGAGTTTGAAGACAGGAAAAAGGGGCACAGGGCAAAAAAATAGATAGTCCAGCGGGGTTTAGCGTTTTTCGATATAATAGCTCTCCATTTTTGTGAGTTTGTCCAAGTAGTCAGACTGGAATTCCAGGTCGTGATAATGAGACATTTCGTTTTTAAGTGAAATAACAACTGGATAGATGTCTATCCCGTAGTTATTAAGTCCCCGTGTGTCGGCTTCATGCACGATTAACAGGCAGTAGTATGTCGCAAGAATGCGCCCAAGATTTGACCGACGGGAAAGGCACGCCCTCCCGCCAACAGTGTTTACAAGGAATCCTGCGTACTTGTAAAGGACCTGAAAGGGTGGACGGAGGCCGAGGCGATCAGGGCATTTATCACCGGCCATGAGCCAACGGTAAAGGATTTCAAGATTTATTTCCAGGGAGTCTCTTTCATTACGTAGGATCTCCCTCACAAGTCTTATGTCTTTAAGCCCCAGGACCCTATAAAGATGGAATATGTTTTTGGTCAAAATCCTTAGGTCAATGCCCTCTCCGGCCGGTACGGGAGGGTGGGTAGAGAGCCTTCTAACCATATCCCTCACGTGGTCCGTGACCGGCTCACCCAGGTCCAGATGTTGCACATATGGCTTGCTGTCTAGGTATGAAAAAAAGTCTCTGACGTCGTTTTCAAGTTGGCTACAGTAATCAACCTTTTTCTTGGGGTGTGATGTGGCGGCACCAGGTGCTCCGGCAGTCGAGGTCATTCCCTGTTTCCCTGTCTTGCTACTAGGAATGCCAGAGATTTGTTCCCGTGAGACAGCTTCAGATTCAGGCTTCTCTGAAAGAGCTTTCTCTGTTTTGGCCTGTTGGGTGGTTTGGGTTTGGGGTGCCACATGGTTATGAGCAAGTTCATTTTTCAACACATACCCCAGCAACAAGGCGAGTAAAATGCCCAGCAAAATCCACCAGAATATCCCTCTTCTCTTTTCCCTTTTCATAGGCCTCCCGGATATGGATGTTACTTTTTCGAACTCAAATTATCTGGTACCTCTTTTCGCCATCTTCGTAGAGGTCATTTCCGAGGGTATCATTCACCACTATAGCAGGGAGCTGGTCTACCGTGAGCCGCCGAATAGCCTCTGGGCCTAGGTCCTCGTATGCAATGACTTTGGCCTCCTTGATAACTGTGGACATGAGTGCGCCGGCCCCCCCGATGGCTGCCATATAAATGGCCTTGTTCTTTACCATTGCTTCACGAACCTGCGTGGACCGTTTTCCTTTTCCTATCATACCCTTGAGGCCCAACTCAAGAAGCCTTGGCGTATAGGGATCCATCCGGTAGCTGGTGGTCGGCCCAGCGGCCCCTATTATTCTTCCCGGTGGTGCGGGTGAGGGACCTACATAATAAATGATTTGCCCTTCCGGGGGGAAGGGAAGAGACTTGCCCCTCTCTATGAGGCTGAGCAGTCTCTTGTGCGCAGCATCCCTTGCCGTGTAAATTATCCCGCTGATCAACACGCGATCTCCTGCCCTGAGACCCTCCACATCTTTCACGGAAAGTGGAGTGGTAAGCCCAATGACATGGCTTGAAGACATACGACCCCCTCCCTCTACAATAAAACTTCCCTGTGCCGATTGGCATGACATTGGATGTTGACCGCCACCGGTAAGCTAGCAATGTGACACGGCATCATGTTGATATGAACAGCAAGTGAGGTAACCCGCCCACCGAGACCCTCTGGGCCAACGCCGCTTTTGTTGATTTCTTCCAGCAATTCTACCTCCATGGCTTGAAGTTCGGCAACGGGGTTAGGCTCCGAGACGGGCCTGAGCAGGGCCTTTTTGGCAAGGATGGCGCACTTCTCAAAATTTCCCCCGATTCCCACGCCCACTATCGTTGGCGGGCAAGGGTTTGGTCCGGCTCTTACCACGGTTTCCACAACCTTTTCCTTTACGCCATTCCACCCTGCAGAAGGGGGTAACATGTAAAGTGCGCTCATGTTTTCGCTTCCCCCACCCTTAGGCACCACCCAGAGGCGGAGTCGGTCACCCGGTACCATATCCAGGTGGATAATGACGGGTGTATTGTCCCCGGTGTTTTCCCTTGTAAAGGGATGGCAAACAGACTTGCGCAGGTAACCTTCTTGATACCCCACGCGGACGCCTTCTTCTATGGCCTCTGTAAAGTCTCCGTCTACTATGCACACCTCTTGACCAAGTTCTGCGAAGATCACCACAAGTCCTGTGTCCTGGCATATTGGAATTCTATTTGCGCTTGCAAGCTCAGCATTCTCCAGCAACTTGTCGAGGATTTCTTTGCCAACCTCCGATTCTTCAATGTTTCTTGCCCGGCGCAGGGCCTCTATCATATCGTCGCCCAGTTGCAGATTTGCAGCAATTACTTCGCGTTTTATCACCTCGGTGAGGTGCTTTGCAGAGATTTTTCGCATTGATCTCATCTCCGTGATTGACTTCCCTGGAGCCCAGAATTACCATAGGCCATGGTAAGGTCCTAAGGGCATCCAGGCTGCTAGTGTTATATACAGCAGAATTTCTGTGTTGGCAATGAAAAGGTGCCCTTTACGTAACAACCACGATTTGCCCGGTGTCTAGGCCTACCGACATGGGTTACGAGGCAAGGTCCAATGAGAGTGCTTTTGACAAACGATGATGGTATTTATGCTCCAGGCCTTCTGGCTCTACACGAGGTCTTCTCTGAAGACAGTGTTGTGGATATTGTGGCCCCGGTGACAGAGATGAGTGCGGTGGGTCATGCTATCACCCTGAGTTTTCCTTTGCGTGTTCAAGAAATCAAGAGAAACGGCAAATTTTACGGGTACGCGGTTTCAGGAACTCCGGCAGATTGCGTAAAGATAGCCTTGAAAGAGCTTCTAAATGAGCCTCCTGACATTGTGGTCTCTGGCATAAACCCTGGCCGCAATGTTGGTATGGATATCCTATACTCTGGAACTGTGTCTGCGGCAACTGAAGCAGCATTTCTAGGAACCAGAGCAATATCCGTTTCCGTTGATGACAGAAAGGATCCCAATTATGGCTTTGCGGCACAAGTGGCACGCACAATTGTTAATTTTGTGATGAAAAGCGACCTTCGGGATGGAACGGCCCTGAATGTCAATGTCCCTGGGATTTCTCCTGATCGGGTTCGGGGCATTGCGTTTACGCGGCAGGGCCTGTCAAGATTCGAGGAGCGATTTGAGCGTCGTACTGATCCACGAGGTAATACCTACTATTGGCTTGCTGGTGAGACCATTGTGGAAAACGGATCCCCTGACACAGACTTTGTAGCCCTAAAAAATGGCATGATTACCATTACTCCCATACATTACGACCTGACCTGTGAGGAGGAATTGGAGCGATTGCACCACGGCCGGCTGCCAAGCCTTGATCGCCTGATTCCTCCATAAAAAAGTGTTACGCCGAATTTGTCGGGAGGCCCTCATTGGCCTCCCGACCTCTGCTAAGAAATGTTAGAATATTGGCCAAAGCAGAAAGGCTGCAGAGGTGATCACAAAATAGACAAAGAACACCAGGAGTAGCCATCCCATGATTTCTCTAAATTCGAGCTTAGCCACTGCCAGCATCGCAATGGCCCAGAAAGGCTGTATCATATCAGTCATCATGTCGCCCCACGCATAGGCAACAACCGCCTTGTTAGCTGCAACGCCCAGTTGCTTTGCAGCCGGTAGTAGATATGGAGCGGTTACTGCCCATTCAGAGCCTCCTGAGGGGATGAGATAATTGAGCAGTCCAGCGTACCAGTACTCTACTAGCAAGAAGGTACTTCCACTGCAAACTGCAACAAATGCTTTGGTAAAGACAGTGGCAAGGGCTGTAAATTTAAAAAGGCCAAAAATTCCAGCATAAAAGGGAAATTGGATAATAATTCCCCAGACCGCTTTTCCCGCATCCTCAGTGGCCTTCAAGAAGCTCCAGGGACGCCAATGGAAAAGGATACCAAGCATTAGGAAGAAGAGGTTAATATTGTTAAGATTTATGGCCTTGGCAAACCCTACCTGGCCTACCTTCCATCCGAGCCACCAGAAGCCACCTGCAGCAACTATTACATTCCACCCCCACCACCAGTTGGCCCACGAAGAGAAGCTTTCATACTTCTCTGGTTTGGGGGGCGCCTCGTAAAGCTTCAACTGACTCATGAGTTCAGGAGATACCTTGAAAGTCTTTTCTTCCGATGGATGCATCATAGACATTAAGATAGTGACGACTATAATTATGATGATGACTAGGATTAAATTAAAGGGCGTGAAGAGGGTTTGAGTAGTCGGTATTATGCCAGGGAGATAGCCACCTTTTATTAAGAAATTATTGGGAGTATTGACCAACAAGGGGGCAGACGCTGAAAGTCCTGCATGCCACGTACATCCCAGTCCCAGGTAAGCAGCGGCAACAAGCAGTCTGTAATCTACCTTTGGGTTGTTCTTGACAATGTAGAGTGCTAACATTGCGCTTCCTATCAAGCTCAATCCCCAATTGACCCACGCTATTATCATTGAAAATAGCGCCATGACTGTAATGGCCTGCCACGGCTTTTCAGTATTTGGCCAGCTGGAAATGCCATTAAGGATTCTCTTAAGAGGAGGGGAGCAGGCAAGTATATAGCCAGTCATCATGATCAGGCACATCTGCATTCCAAACTTAAGTAGGACCCAAAAACCCTTGCCCCAGGCTATAACCGCCCCTTTTGGGCCAACCTCTCCCCAAATCAGGGCCATAATAAAGGTTATGATGCTTAGCACCCATACGATAACAAGGGCATCGGGTATCCAGCGCTCGGTCCAATTGGTTAGCGCACCACCCCAATCCTTCAAAAACTCCAACCCGGATCTTTGGTTATT
>DQZA01000223.1 GCA_011042035.1 Desulfobacteraceae bacterium | reverse complement strand
TAATTTCGCTCAATACCTTATCTCAAGGCTTGAACGCCTTGATTTAATAGCACCAATTACCACAAAAATGCATCTTTCACAAGGCTAACCCCTGATCGCTAGGTTTTTCAACAAAAACTGAACGATTTAAATATAATCTCAAATGAACAGGATGCAAGACTAGCCAATTCAATGATTCACCATTATCAGACTGATTGAGGGAAAGTATGTGATCAGAAAAAGAGATATGAACAGAACCAGAAGAAAAGGCAGTGCTGCACGGTACACTCGTGTAATGGGCTGCTCAAACCGGCCACTGGCTATGAATAGATTTAGGCCCACTGGGGGGGTGTTATAGCCTATGGCAAGGTTTGCAAGAAAAAGCACCCCCAGGTGAACCGGGTGAACACCGAACTGTTTTGCCAAGGGCATGATAAGGGGAACTACAACCAGAATGGCGCTAAAGATATCCATCATGCACCCCACTAGGATAAGAAACAGATTCAATGCAATCAGGAAGCCCAGCTGCGTCTTCACAAGGCCTTGAATCAGGTGAAGTAACTTCATGGGCACAAAGGCATCCACAAGATAATTGGTTAGAGCAAGGGAGGCGGCCAGGATCACCATTATGGCTCCTACCATTTTCATGCTCTCTACCATTATGGGAACAAGTTCGGTTCGGAGGCTAAGCTCTTTGAAAACCACGACCTTGACTATCAACACGTAGACTACCATAAAGGCCGAGGCTTCAGTTGCCGTTACTATCCCTGTATATATTCCCGCGAGCACGAACCCGGGTATAGCTATCTCCCAGGCTGCTTCTTTGAGGGCAGGTAGAATCCTTACCTTGGGTCTGGAAGCCACCAAGATTTTCCATTTTTTCCCCACCAATATTGCGAAAACGCTACACAGGGCCAAGATAAGCAGCCCTGGTACCACTCCTGCCACGAAAAGGTCCCTGATGCTAACCCCGGAAACAAAACCGAATAAGATTACCGGGAGGCTGGGAGGAAAGTGAAGTCCAAGACTACCTGAAATAGTAACAAGGCCCAGGGAGAATTCTTCTGTATAATGATCTTCAATCAATGCTGGAAGCAACAGTCCTCCAAGGGCTATTACCGTGATTCCAGTGGCTCCTGTTATTGCAGTGAAGAAAGCCGCTGTAACCAACGCCACTACTGCCAGTCCGCCCGGTAACCAGCCAAAGAATGCTTGACTAAGCCTTACCACTCTTCTAGATGTGCCACCATGGGCTAGTAAGTATCCTGCAAAAGTAAAAAGAGGAATGGCAAGCAGCAGGGGGGCATCAGCAAGCCTCAATACCTCGATGAATATGGTTTGATAGTTTACCCCGTTGGAATAAAGGCCAAGGGCCGCAACGCCAAACAGTCCCAGAAAAAGTGGAAGACCCAAAAGCGATAAAATGACAATCAATATTAGTGCAGCAGTTATCATAGAAATTCCAGCAGGTAATGGGAAATGTCCCTCCTTCGGGGATTACTTACGGGTAGCAGTTGGTTGGGTTGGGCTGTGTCTAAAAACATCATTGCCAATTTTGTCCAATGCCGTCATCAAACTTATAAAAAAACGCAATGAAATGAGCATTAGCGCGCCAGGAACTACAAGATGGCCTATCCACGCTGGGATGCGGAGGAAAAGCAAATCATTATAAGCTATTTCTGAAATGAGGTAGCCGATGCTCGCCTTAACCAGAAACAATGATATTGCGAGGGAAGCCCCCGAGGTAACTAGGCTCCAAATGCTCTTCGGTGCTCCGTCCAGGACAGAGCCAAGTAAATCAATCCTAATATGTTTATTATCTCGGGTGACCAACGAAGCACCGATGAATGCTACCCATAGGACCAGGAGTCTTACCAAGGGCTGCGACCAGTCAAGATGTTTGAGCAGTATTTGGGCAAGATCAAGGTTCAGGTTGATTAGAAATATCCTCAAACACACGTGTATGAAAGTGAAAGTGATCATAGTGGAAAGAAATACTACTATTAGCCATTTCTCCACCGCTGCGAATGCTGAGTCTATTTTCTTCAAATAATGCATTTAGATCATCTAGTATTTCTTCCCAAGATTCCGTAAAGCTGCTTGAGAAGGGAGTAAGAATATATTTTTCCCGAGAGCGCAGAAGCCACTCTTCGGTGAATCGCATCAAATTTCTGAAGTGCTTGTCCCGTAGGCTCAGGAATTATTGTGATACCGTGGTTCTTGAGGACGTCTATAGCTTCTTCATTTTGCTGCCTCAATTGTGAGGTCATGGTGCTCATGCTTTTTTCGAATTCAGATGAAATAAATTTCCCCAGTTCTTGCGGGAGCTTTTCCCACGTACGGGAAGAAAGCAAAAGGGCTCCAGTAGAATGGGCGAATGGCAAGGCGTTCATGTACTTCACATAGGGATGCCACTGAAGGGCCAGCAAGCCCAAGGGAGGTGCGTAGACCGTGTCAACCAACCCTGTACTCAGCGCAGTGGTAACATCGGTTACTGGAAGGGTTATAGGAGTAACACCGAGGGCCGAAAAGGTCTCTTTTGCTATGGGGTCCCCTGCCCAGGACCATGCCTTACTTTTTCGAAAATCTCCTACCACTCTGATGGGTCTTTTCGAAAACACGTAAACATTTCCCACCTCGGCCCAGTTAAGTAAAATAAATCCCTTTTCCCTGAAATGCTGAGAAAAATAGGGCTTGAGCCGCCTTAGGGCTCGATCCACTTCCTCGTAAGATCTGAATAAGAAAGGCAGATCAAGGACCCGAACCTCCGGCAGAATTTTCCCAAAGCCGACCCCTGAGAAAGCCGCACATTGAAGTTGCCCCATCCTGATTTTTTTGAGAATTTCTAACTCATCCCCCGCAACTCCTCCCGCATATATCCTAAAAATGACTCTTCCGTTAGTCTCATCCTCTATTGCTTGCGTGATTGTACGCATTTGCTTCATCCAGGTGGAACCCTCAGGGGCTACTGTGGCAAATTTGATAACGTATCTGGGAGGTTGTTTAGCGCTGGTCTCTAGGTCTAGGCCGGGGCATAAGGAAAAAATGAGGAAAAATTCCGCGATTAGCAGGGGAAAACGAGCCATTGCAGCTAAGCTAGAATCATTTCTAAACGAAGAACTCATCCATGCTCTCCAAAAGAACCTTAGCTCTTTGTTTCATAACCTGGTTCACCAAGCAGACCTCTTTTATAGTACTCGGTGATCCATTTACAACCTGCTCCAGCAAGCTGCGGAAGAGATCTCTGTCTTGTTTTGCAACAGCATAGTACCGAGCGTAGAGAAATTGAACAAGAAACAATCTTTTCTTACTTATTTGCAGGGCCTTTTCAAAGTATTCCCTGGCTGTGGACAAATCAGCGCCCAGGCTTGACCCTTGGGACACCAGAACACAGCCCATGATCGCGTACGCTACTCCGTAAAAGTAATTGGGGTCCGTGTTCATGACGTATTTCAAAGCTGTTACCGCAAGTGGCATTTGCGCGAGGGCAGAGGGTTTGTCAAGGTTTAGGCTTATCCACCTAAGCCACGCCACTGTGGTCCAAAAAATAGCAGATAAATCATTGTGGCTCAATCTTTCTAAAAATTCATTAATCTTACCCCCTTTGATCATACTTTGTGCTACCCCCAGGCTCTTCAAACCATATTGTAGCCCACGAAGATAAAGGTTTGACGCCCTCGCAGGTTGGCCTTCCTCAACGAATAGCAACGCATAGCCTGTGTATCCAGTACAAAGGGAAGCGAGGATTTTCTTATTACCTGGGGCTTCTTGTAAAAGGGCCTCTGCAAGCTTAAGTTGGCCGGGTAGGGCCTCTCTGGCTAGCTGAGGATCGCACTCCTGAAGAAATGATTGCGAAAAATCATCGAAAATTGATTGGGAAAAACGGAGCGCCAGTTTCACACAAGAACTGCTAAGGGTAACCGCAATTATAAGGAGGAAAACCGTGATCCTGATGAAATAAGGAAGAGGGTTTTGTTGGGATGCTTTGGCCATTGCAACCTCCGTAGGTTTCCAAAGCTACGAAAAATACCCTCTAATAGCAAGGCTATTGTTATAGATGAGATACTCTTAGCTCGCTATTGGCCGATGAGGTGTATGATTGTGAATAATCAGAAGGAAAAGGATAAAAGAAAGAGGAAAATGGCGCAGCGCCTTTCAGACGATTTTTCTTAAAATATTCAAGAAAATATGCTATATAACCAAGATTAAAAAATAGCGTTTATTTGAGTGAGATGGTTCAATCCAGCATTCCTGGACCACGTTCGAGGAATTTTGAATTTGTAGGCACGGGCATTTGAGTGGCTGCCGGTTAAAGCGATTCAAGAGGAAGGAGGACTTGTTCTGATGAAGATACTGTTGCTGGGCAGTAGTGGAATGCTTGGGAGTGATTGTAAACTGGTGCTTGAAAAAGATAACGAAATAGTTGCTCCATCGAGAAAAGAACTGGACATAGTCAGATGGGACGCAGTCATCGATACACTGGACAGGGTAAAGGCGGACGTCGTAATAAATTGTGCAGCGTTTACGGATGTGGACGCATGCGAGGCTGACGAGCCATGGATGAGAAAGGTTAGTGTCGAAGGCCCCAGGAATCTTGCCCAGGGTTGCGCGCGGTTTCATGCCAAATTCCTACATATCTCTAGTGACTATGTGTTTGACGGCCGGAAGGCCATGCCTCAACCATATTTCGAAGACGACCCCCCACGCCCTTTGTCTGTTTATGGGCGTTATAAGGTGGAAAGTGAAGTGGCGGTGCGGGATAACTCACCTAACTATATTCTAGTAAGGACAGGGTGGCTGTACGGTTTGAATGGTAAGAACTTTGTGAAATCGATTATTTCGCAGACTGTCCGGAAAGATATAAAGAAAATCCAGGTAGTGAGTGATCAATATGGATCCCCGACATGGACATACCGCCTGGCGCTTCAGATCAAAAAGCTTATTGAAAATGATGCCAGAGGCACCTACCATGTTACTTCCGAGGAGTATTGCACGCCTTATGACTGGGCGCGGCAAATCATTGAAAAGCTTAAGCTCAAGGTGAAGCTGGAGCGTTCGTTATTGAAAGACCAAAAAAGGCCCGCAAAGAGACCCGTCAATTGTGTTTTAGAGAACCGAAAGCTCAAGGAGCAGGGACTGAATATCATGCGCCCTTGGAAAGAAGATTTGCACCTATTCCTTGAAAAGTATGGGCCTGAACTTGTCAAGGAGGCAAGGGAGGAATAATTCTTTGGATGTGCTTTTACTATGCGTTTGATCTTTATTATATTGGCAGTCCTTTATGCGCTATGTCCATATGACCTTTTCCCCGATTTTTTCGTGGGCTGGGGATGGATCGATGACATAGTACTCCTGGGGCTGTTGTACTGGTTTCTTCGGAGCTATAAACTGAAAAGACAGGCTGAAGAGGGGACATTTCAGGGGAGACAGGCATTTGAGCAAGAGCAGTGGCGAGGGCAGGAACAACGCTCAGCAGGGAATCACACCGGGCCACTAAAGGATCCTTATGAGGTGCTTGGCCTGAGAAGAGGCGCGTCTGCAAATGACGTGAAAAAGGCTTACCGAGAGTTGGCAGCAAAATATCATCCCGACAAGGTAAGCCACTTGGGTGAGGAATTCCGGGCCCTTGCTGAAAGACGGTTCAAGGAAATCAATGAGGCGTACCAAGAAATACTGGGCCGCTTCGAACCTTAGACTGGGCTGGTTGCCGTTGGCTTTTGAGCGGCGGGCGAACCTCAAATGGAGCGGCCCAGTACCGCCCCTTCATAGATTGCTGCTTTGGCACTTCGCGGTTCTAGGCAATCACCAATCCTGTGGATTTCATAACCCTTCGATTTTATTTGTTCATATAGCGTGTTGTCAGGCCTGGTTCCTATAGCTATTATAACCCGATCCGCTTCAAGAAACATTTCATTTTCTTCTTTATCGACAACAACCACACCATTGTCTTCCACCCGCTTTACCCTTGTCTCTGTAAGCATCTGTACGCCGCGGGATTTGAGTCTTTTGAGCAAAACTTTTCGAGTCATACTCTCGAGCTGCTTTCCAACTTTAGGAAGCATTTCTACGATAGTTACCTGGCATGCGTTGTCAGTTAGGTGAAGAGCCACCTCACTCCCAGTGGCTCCTCCCCCCACAATGACAACCTTGAGTTTCTTGAAGTTTTCGGTATTAAGGGCCTCTGGGTATAGTGCAACAATGGGTTTGTCGATCCCTTCTACTGGTGGGACAGCAGGGGACGAACCAGTGGCTAGTATGACAAGGTCAGGCTTCTCTCTGTCAATCACCTCGGCGGTTACTTCTTCTCCAAGGTGAAGCTTTACCCCAAATCTCTTGATCTGACGTTTTTGAAATTCTATCAGGCTTAGTAATTCCTTCTTGTATCCAGTGATACTGCCCAGGACTAGCTGACCGCCCAGGGTCTGTTGTTTTTCGTAAAGATGCACCTCGTGGCCCCGGCGTGCTGCAACCCATGCCACATTAAGCCCTCCCGGGCCCCCACCTACCACCATGACCTTCTTTTTTTCTTTGGCAGGTTCTATTACAAGTTCTTTTTCCCGGCCAAGAACAGGATTTACGAGACATTCCACTCTACCTCGCCTGAATATTGACTCCATGCAGGTATTACATGCGATACAGGTTCTGATATCTTCCAGCCTTCCCTCCTTGGCCTTTTTAGGTAACTCGGGATCCGCGAGAAGTCCCCTCCCCATGCACACCAAATCCGCTTTTCCCTCCTCAAGGATCTCCTCAGCCACAAGGGGGTCGTTTATCCTTCCCACGGCCATTACAGGAATATTGAGGGCCTTCTTGATAGCGCCAGCAGAGCCTGCCAGGCATGCCTTTTTCATAAACATAGGTTGGGCTATCCACTCGGGCGTTGCATCATTGCCCGCCGAAACCTGAACCACATCAATCCCTTCTTGCGCCAATAGCTTAAGGATCTTGATACTTTCTTGCACTGTGAGCCCGTTTGGCACAAACTCCTGGGCACTAATTTTGAAAGATAGTGGAAAGTCGGGCCCAATCCTTTTTCTGATTTCCCTTATAATTTCTATGGCAAACCGAGCCCTGCCTTTTACGTCACCTCCATATCCGTCCTCCCGTATATTAGAAAAGCGTGAGAGAAACTGATTTATTAGATACCCGTGCGCTCCGTGAATCTCTATCAGGTCAAAGCCAGCCTGAACCGCCCTTTCCGCGGCATCAGCAAATTTAAGGACAAGTTCCTGGATCTTTTCCACTGTTAAGGGCTCAACCTCACCCCGAATAGTGGGGCAGGGAAGGGGAGAGGGCGCAAGGGGTTTTTGTTTGATGACCTTGGAGGAGGTTTGCCTGCCGCCATGGTGGATTTGTACTGCAGGAACTGCTCCTTCTGCCCTCATCACTTCAGCTATTCTAGCTAGCCCCTCGATAAAGCGGTCATCATAAATCCTGGCCTGATGGGGGGACACCACACCCTCACGAGACACAGCACAGGCCTCAACAATTACCATCCCGGGACCACCGGCAGCCCGTAGGCGGTAATGCTCTATGGTCTTATCGGTGATAGATCCGTCGTCTTCTATTAAGAAGGAGGCGAGGCCAGGCATTACAATCCGGTTGGGAATTTCAAGGTCCTTAATCCGAAAGGGTGTAAACAAATAATTCATCGTAATTTACCTCTTCTATATGTTTGGCGCCTGAGCTTAAGACAGGGCCAGGTTGAGCGCAAAGTTCACCTTCAGACACGCTAGTGGCCAAAGACTACAGACTATAAAGATAGCTCCCAATTTTGTCAAACCAAAACACGGTTGCATTTGAGCTTAGGAGTGCCTTTAGTTTATGTGGTAAAATTACTTAAAATGTCTAAGATGCAATAATGGGAGTATCCCTCGATAAAGAATAAGATGGAGGATAGAGATGGCCAGTCAAAGCGAGCTAAAAACTTTGCTAAAGGCAGAGGTAATAGAGGTAGCAGGTCACTGCGCCTTAGTGTAATGCAATTCGGCGGGAAGCATCCATGGTCTTCGGAAGATGAACTGGTGCTGGAATGCCCTGACAGACATAATGTGGTTACTCTAAGAATTAGAAAAAATAGTCTTTGTTCGCCCCCTTGAAGAGCACCACGGTAGGTTTATGTTAATAAGCTGGGCCATGGATTGTATTTACATGGCTCCATATAAGGTGTAATAAGAACAGAAGGAAAACTTGAAGAAACCCTTCTTTAAGTATTTGTCCACCCTTTTAGGAAAGGAGGCTCACGGTGTTAGTTATAGAGGACCTACAGGTTGAACTTGCGGGCCAAACAATTCTGAATCATATAGACCTCGAGATAAAACCAGGCGAGACGCATGTCCTTTTTGGGCCCAATGGGTCGGGGAAAACCACATTACTCATGACCATTATGGGCTACCCCCAATACCATGTGAAGAAGGGCAAGATATTTTTCAAGGGTAAGGATATAACTAATATGCCCATCCATGAAAGGGCAGAACTCGGTATAGGAATGTCATACCAAAGGCCGCCAACTATTCATGGAGTCAAAACCAGGCAATTAGTCCAAATTTGCGCCAAACGCAAACAAGGCGTGGAAGAACTTGCCAGGCGAGTGAATTTTGAGGATTTTTTGGATAGGGATGTCAATGATGGGTTTTCAGGCGGTGAGATAAAGAGATCGGAATTGCTCCAGCTCATGGCTCAAGACCCTGATCTCATGCTGTTTGACGAGCCCGAGTCAGGTGTAGATATGGAGAATATTGCATTAGTAGGGAAAACCATAGCCATGCTTCTTCAAAAAGATCTAGAAGAAAGAGAGGGGAACAACCGCCCGAAGATGCAGAAAAAGCTGGAGCGAACGAAAATGGGGCTAATTATCACCCATACCGGATATATCTTGGATTACATTGCGGCGGATAAGGGCCAGGTCCTATATGAGGGCTATCTAAGCTGTGTGAGTAACCCACGCGAGATTCTTAATTGCATTAGCAAATCAGGGTATAAGGAGTGTGTGAGATGCATTATCGGGCAGAACTCTTAGAAAAGGCTAAAAGGGCAATAAACAAAAAGGCGGCCTTAGGGCCGGATGTGGACCTGCAAGAATTTGAAAAGGCCGGGGTGGCGCACAAGGAACTTACTGACCAAGACCTTCTAAGGCTACCTGAAGAAGAAAAGAAACAATTGATCATGTCCGGACTTGACCCTACCGAGGAGCAAAGAAGTGGCACATTTTTTCAAATGGATACAAAGACTGTTTATTGCGACGTTAAACAAAAGGGGGTGGAGGTTATCCCCATTCGAGTAGCCCTCCAAGAATATGAATGGGTTAAAGACTATTACTGGAAGCTAGTTTCGGTTGATGTGGATAAGTATACAGCGTCCGTTGAATTGAATCTCCATGATGGATACGTTATTAGGGCCTTGCCAGGAACCAGAAGTGTGTACCCAATTCAGGCATGCCTGTATTTGGGAAAGGAAGGCCTCCAACAAAACGTGCACAATATTATTATTGCCGAGGAGGGTTCAGAACTTCACATCATAAATGGATGTACAACCTCTCCTCACCTTAAGAGGGGAGCTCACCTGGGCGTGACAGAGTATTATGTTAAGAAAAACGCGAAGCTCACTTTCACCATGATCCATAACTGGGCTGAAGACATGGTTGTAAGACCCAGATCTGTGGCCCGGGTGGAAGAGGGAGGGCTATTTCTGAACAACTATATCTGTATGAAGCCAGTGAAATCAGTCCAAATGTATCCGACGACGCAGCTTGTGGGAGAAAATGCGGTTGCCAGGCTTTACAGTATTATAGTGGGATCCCCAGGCTCAGAACACGATGTTGGTGGGAGGGTGTATCTGAAGAAGCCGGGTTGCCGGGCAGAGATTGTCTCACGTACCATCAGCAATGGAGGGAAGATCATTGCGCGCGGTCATCTCATAGGTGAAGTCCCTGAAATCAAGGCTCATCTGGAGTGCAAGGGTCTTATTCTAAAAGGTGGTGTTATTCATGCAATCCCGGAACTGGAAGGTCATGCTGAGGGCGTGGAGATGTCCCATGAGGCAGCTGTAGGGAAAATAGCGCAGGAACAGATAACATACCTGATGTCACGTGGCTTAAGCGAAGAACAAGCGACCTCAACTATTGTGCGGGGCTTTCTGAGCGTAGATATGCCTGGTTTGCCTTACCAGCTCAAGGCTGAAATCGATAAGGCTATAGAGGCGAGCGATAAGGATATGATGTAAAAAGGCTGGTTACCTGAGGAGGGTGAGTAGCCGCCATAAATTATCTCCTGCAAAAAGATGGGCAAGATGAAACATGGGGTAAATAAGAATAGTATTGATTATGCCAGTTCGGGCGTAGTTGTCTAGAAGCACTATTAAGATGATAGCAATGGGGCCATAGCGACCAATGACGCGAAATCTCTGGGCTGCTCGAGGGGGCAGGAGGTTTTCGAGAATGTGAGAGCCATCCAGAGGGGGGATGGGAATTAGGTTGAATAACCCCAGCCCTATATTCATCAAGAGGAGGTAGGTAAGAACTTCTCTATAAATCTGCCAGGGTAAGAGGAAATAACGTACGAAGAGCCCTGCCACGAAGGCCGCAGAAAGGTTGGAAAGAGGGCCGCTAAGGGCCATGAGAATTGTTCCTTGTCTGCGGTTCCGAAAATAGGCTGGATTAACGGGGACAGGTTTCGCCCATCCAAAGTTAAACAAAAACAAACAGATAGCACCGAGGGGATCGATATGTGCCAAGGGATTATACGACAGGCGGCCTGCATTTTTTGCCGTGGGATCGCCCAGAGAGTATGCAGCTTTTCCGTGTGCGTACTCATGTATGGTGATGGCAAAGAGGAGTACGGGAATTCGCACTAACCATTGCTCAATGTGGCCCAGCATTCAACTACACCTCGGCTTGTCAGATTAAAATATAGCTTGTAAAATTTTTTTGTTTTCCACTTAAACTGAATTATGTTGCGGGTAAGATTCTAGCAGTAAAATGGTACACCGGCAATGAAAAGATCGTGTGAGGTGGTGGGTAAATTGTGACAGTGCACCAAATGGCTCAGACAGGAGGTGAGCACTATGGCTGTTAGGGAGCCTGATTTCGCTGGATCATGGTATCCTGGGAGAGAGAAGGAATGTATTCGAGCCATAGAGGCTTTTATGGGAGAAGGAGCTCCTTGCCCTGGAGAGGGTTTGTCAATAGGAGGTATCGTACCCCACGCAGGGTGGTTTTATTCAGGAAGGTTGGCCTGCAATGTGATCCGATGTCTTGGAGTGGATGTCGCACCTGATACATGCATAATATTTGGTAGGCATCTCCATCCATCAAGCCCTAATTATATAATGAAGGAAGGCGCATGGAATACGCCTTTGGGACAACTTCAAATTGACTCGGAGCTCGCAAGCCGGCTTACCTTGGAGTTTGATTTTAGCCTGGAAACTCCCTGGAGATATGAACCTGACAATACCATTGAACTGCAGTTGCCCTTTGTCAGGTATTTTCTTGGGGACATCAAGATCGTACCAATGGGTCTTCCTCCAACTAAGAAATCACTCTCCATAGCTAGGAGGGCCGCTGAAATTGCCATGGAGCTTGGCAGAAGAGCCGTGATTATCGGCTCTACAGACCTTACCCACTATGGCTATAATTATGGCTTTTTACCCAAGGGTACCGGGGAGCGTGCCGTAGAATGGGTAAAAACGGAAAATGACAGACGAGTTATTGAGTTAATGCTCAATATGGACGCTCCAGCAGTGATAGATGAGGCCCTCAAAAGCCATAACGCGTGCTGTTCGGGGGCTGCAGCATCAGCTATTGAGGCTGCCGTAGCGCTAGGCGCCAAAAAAGCCTTTGAAGTAGATTATTATACGAGCTATGATATCAGGCCTGATTCGAGTTTCGTCGGATACGCGGGTATACTGCTGAGGTCCTAGCAAGATCTAATGGAATCGAGGAGAGTCAACGATTGATTATTTCAACCCTTCTAGGTATTGTAAAAAAGACGGCTAACGAATCATCAAATAGGAATCAGGAAAATAACGGGTCGCAGTTTTCTCTTCATACTCAAAGCACTGATGACATACTTCGGGAGACTCCTGGGTCAAGAGGCGGTAACATGGAGAAAGAGAGAATAAAAATAGACTTCCTAATCCACGATTTGAAGGTGCCATTGGCTGTGATAGAGGCCGGAATAACATCTTTACTGAATCGCCAAGAGAAATACGGCAAGCTCACCCACAAGCAGGAAAAGGTCCTTCGTAGAGCGTTGCGAAACACTAGGGTAACACAGACACTGGTAAATGATGCGCTGGAACTTGGAAGATCGAAGGAGGGGGTTGTCCATGTATCCACATGTAGCATATCGGAACTTGTGAAAAACACCCTACTAGAGGTGTTTGATCTTACCAATGACAACTTATCTGAACAAATGAGAACTTGCTCAGACCTCAGCTCCCTAAAAGAGGTTCTCGGAGCCCATGGCGTGAGCCTCAATGTAGAAAATAGGCTATGGGCTCAGGAAGTTTGCCTTGACGAGCCCAAGGTAAGGCAGATTCTCAGAAATCTGCTGAACAATGCTTTAAAATATAAGCGCAATACCGTGGAGGTGACGATCCGCGGAGAGGGTGACACATTAGTGCTCACCGTGAGCGATGATGGCGAAGGTATACCACAAGAATATCATGAGAGGATATTTGAGTGCTACTTCCAAATGAACGGGCAAGGAGCCTGCCCTGTAAGGGGCCATGGGCTCGGCCTTGCTGGTGTGCTGGTACTAGTAGAGGACATGGGAGGGAAGTTAACCCTGCACAGTGACCGGGGCTGCGGAGCCACCTTCTCAGTGACAATACCGTTGTCAGAAACATGTTGAATTTGGAAGCGATTTACATCAGCTGTTCCAAATCCTCCCTGGACACCCGGTAGGTTTGTTCCATCGCATCCCAAAGATCCTTGTGCTTTTCCTTCCAATCAGGACCGAACTTTTTTTCGAAAAAGGGGTTCAGCTTCTTAAACCAGCCTAGAGACGCTTTCTCGCCTTCCTTTACTGCCTTAAGAACTTCAGTGACATAGGTGGGAATGTCTGACATCTTGTCTTTAGGCAGATATGCCTGCGCGCCACCCTTAACAGATTTGATAAGGTTTTCGGGACTCAAAGCATGGGCAGTTAGCATCACTGCCGGAACACCCCTTTTCCGAGTTTCTTCCAATAAATCATACCCCCTAACCCCCATAATGTCCAATATTGCCAGGTCATACGTGTTCTTTTTGAGGAATTTCATTGCGGTCTCATAGTTGGGGGCCTTGTCTATTAGGCACATATCAAGGAGTTCTTCTAGAGTCTCCAGGATATCCTCCTCGTCGTCTACTACGAGGACCTTCTTCCCTTCCAATATCTCTAGCTCTCCCATATCCGCACCCTCCTCGTTGATGGATTTTTTGGATATTAACCCGATACCCCTTAGGAGTCAACTATTCTTCCCCAATTAAAATGAATCTAGAAAATGTATTTCAAAATATATTGACATGTCACTATGCATGTCTTAGCCTTTTTTATTACTGTCCATCCATAAATTCCCTCTGCCTTGAGCCCTGCCTGCTGCAGGCAGGCCTGCCTGCCGGCAGGCAGGCTCATCCAGCCTCTCCCCCTCGAGGGGGAGAGGGGTATAGAG
>DQZA01000052.1 GCA_011042035.1 Desulfobacteraceae bacterium | reverse complement strand
GCTGGGCAATGCCCCCATATCACAGGCCCCTTGCACATTGTTCTGTCCCCTTAAGGGATTAACACCAGAGGAGGGTCGCCCTACATGACCAGTCACCATGGCCAGATTGGCCAGTGACTTGACATTGTCAGTCCCAGCCACATGTTGGGTAATTCCCATTGCGTAGACAATCATGGCCTTTGGGCTCTGTGCATAAAGGGCCGCTGCCTCTACTATGGATTTCTTGCTTAGTCCTGTAATGGATGAAACTCGTTCCTCATCGTATTCCGAAACCACTGATTCAAGGGCCTGGAAATTCTCAGTACGCCCGTTTATAAAGGCCCTATCCTCCCACCCATTTTGTAGGATAATATTCATAAGCCCATTGACAAGCGCAACATCGCTTCCCACTGCGTGTCTGAGATGAACATGGGCAAGGCTAGCTATTTGGGTTTTTCTCGGGTCTGCGACTATAAGCCTCGCCCCCCTCTGCACAGCCTGAATTATCCTAGCCGCTACGAGGGGATGCTGTTCGGTGGTGTTGGAGCCGAGTACGAAAAATAGGTCTGCGTCGTCCATCTCTCCTATGGAATTAGTCATTGCACCGCTGCCAAATGTCGCGGCCAACCCGGCCACCGTCGATGAGTGTCAAAGTCTGGCGCAGTGGTCAATATTGTTGGTCTTAAAAACGGCCCTAGCAAGCTTCATAAACAGATAGTTCTCCTCATTGCTCATCTTGGCAGAGGAGAGAAATCCAATCGCGTCTTGTCCATGCTGTTTCTGTATTTGCAGCAGCCGGGAGGCAACTGAATCCAGTGCCTCGTCCCAGGTGGTCTCCCTTATTATACCGTACTTCTTGACCATGGGGGCCTTGAGCCTATCAGGGTGTCCGAGAAATTCAAATGCTCGCCACCCCTTTATGCACAGGGTTCCCCTGCTCACGGGATGACTTGTACTCGGAACCACGCCCCGTAAATCACCGCCTCTCTGATCTAGGTAAAAGCTGCAACCGCAACCGCAAAAAGGACATACCACAGGCCCCTTAAGCATTAGATAGCCTCCTTGATATCACGAATTTCCGAGTATGAAAATACCGGCCCGTCAGTACAGCAATAATAAGGCCCGATTGCGCAATGCCCACATTTTCCCACGCCACACTGCATCATACGTTCAAGAGACAGGAAAATCCTTTCAGGCATGACGCTGCGGTTCAGCAGTTCTTGTACCACAAAGCGATACATCACGGGTGGCCCGCACATGGCGCAGTATGTTGTTTCAGGGTTCAAAGAAACATCCTTAAATAGTCCGGTCACCACACCCACATACTGTTTCCAGATTCCCTCTTCGTCCGCATCGACACTTAGGAGGTATTTCATGTCAGTCCGATTCATTAATCCGAGAAGCTCATACTTGAAAAGAATGTCATCCGGGTTCCGGGCGCCATACATCAAAATCAAATCACCAAAGGCCCGCCTCTCGTCCAGCACCGTTTGAAGCAACGAACGCAGTGGTGCCATGCCAAGGCCCCCCGCCACCAGCAGCAGGTCATGGCCTCTAAAGGTTTCGAGAGGAAATCCACGGCCAAGGGGGCCCCTGATGGCTATCTGATCTCCCCTTTGAAGTTCAAATAGGGCGCTGGTCACCCGACCAGCCTTCCTGACACAGATTTCTATCACTCCCGGCCTGGTGGGTGGTGAGCTTACGGATATGGGGGCCTCTCCGACACCTGGGACCGTCAGCTCGATGAACTGCCCGGGCGTGTGTTGAAATGCTTCTGAAACAGCTCCATCAGCAAACCTCAGTTGAAAAAGCCTGTGGTCTGCAACCTGAGGAAATATGCGCTCTATCCTCGCCAAATGTGGCCGGAAAAAAAGCTCGACCTCAGGTGTTACGCCAATTTTACTTTTCATCCAACTTCTCCCCTCCTTGCCCCTCGGGCATTCGGTGATCCAGAGGAAATGTAACCTTGAACACACTGCCCTTCCCTTGCTCACTTGAAACCGAAATACTCCCACCATGGGCCTCCACCATTTTTTTTGCAATGGCCAGGCCCAGGCCAGAGCCCTTCACAGGAGCGTTGCGTCTCCCATCCACCCTATAGAATTCATCAAATATTCGTGGCAAATGTTCAGGGGGTATGCCCTGGCCATTGTCAGATACTTCGACACTAAGCCCTTCTTTGTCCTGATAAATTTGCAGCTTTACCCATCCCTCTGGCTTGTTATATTTGATGCCGTTACTGACAAGATTATTAACAATCTCTTCTATACATGGCCTGCTGCCCAGGATCCTTGGCAGGTGATCAGCGGTCTCCAAAGAAAGATCGACCTGATGCTCTTCTGCCATGGGCCTCATTGTCATGATAACGTCTTGGGCAATCTCCTCAACGGCCACCTCTGAAAATTCTTCTACTATCTTATCCTTGTCGAATGTTGCCATGTTCAGCCAGCGGCTAAACAACTCCAGCATTTCATGCAACCTCGAATTGCACCTGTGAATTAGCTCCCTAGCCTCATCCGAAACCTCTCCGCTCATCCCAGCCAAAATAACCTCTAGGTATTGTACGGTGGCAGCCAAGGGGGCCCTCAGTTCATGGGAGACCAGAGACATCATATTCTTTCGAATCCGTTCCTGCTCTCGCATCATGGCCTCCTTTTCCAGGATCAGGCGCCGCCTTTCCATTGCCCTGTTGACAACAATTCGAATTTCATCAGGGGTAAGTGGTTTGGACAAAAAGTCGTACGCCCCCTTTTTCATGGCCTCAACTGCTAAAGCCGCTGTAGCGTATCCGGTGATCACAACCCGAACAACCGTTGGGTCCAACCGCTCCAGATCTTCAATAACATCTATGCCGTCTTTGCCCGGCATCTTGAGGTCAACAAGAACCACATCGGGAAGAAACTCTCCAAACCTTTTTATGGCCGAATCCCCATCAGCCACAGTTTCAACCATATAGCCAACCTTACTGAGAGCCTTGGCACAAGAGTCTCTCATAACCTCTTCATCATCCACCACCATGACCCGACCTTTTTGCGAACCATATGTTATAGTGTCTTTCATGTCTTAAGCTTTCCACATTTTCAACTCATAGGTAAGGAAAGGCGCTTTTTTCATCTGAATATAAACCGATCCCAGTGGGATCAAACACACGGGTGCATACCTTACTAGGTAGGTAAAAGACCTCTTACCTTCCCTAATAGTACCTCGGGATGAATTGGTTTTTCTAAGTACTCCTCGGCTTCGAGGTATTCGCCATCTGTTTTGGGGTTGAATTTTAGGCCTGTAACGGCAGTAACGGCCGTTACGATGATGATGGGAATATGCTTGAATCTTTCATCATGCTTCAGTTCATAGCACAGGTTGAAGCCATCGTCATAGTTCTCCATCATGACATCAAGGATGATGAGGTCTGCAGGTTTCTTTGCCAGTAGCTCCCTTGCCTCCGCACGGCTACCGGCCAAGAGGGTTTCATAGCCTGCGCTAGACAGTATCTTTTCTACTGCTGAGGCAAAATCAGGGTCATCATCCACGATCAGCACGGATTGCTTGGAATACATACCCTGCCCTCCTGGAGATGCATTTGTTAGACAGTGCCTTGGCGCCTCACAAAAATTTATCTTGAAAATTGATCCTGATTCCCGGGAGGGCCAATTAAGCCGCCAGACCAGATTGGTAAGGCAATTAACGGTAAGGTGCAGTCTCAAGGTGTCAGCTCAACATGATCCACACGCCTGAAGGGGTGACTGCTCACTTGCAGCTCGCTTCAACTAAACAGTGCGGCTCTTGACAAGCCCTCATAACATGCCTACTGCCGCTTTGCTGCTTGCAAACTTGCTTAGTCTAAAAGTACAAAAACTGATGATCGCTGTCAACGTTTTTGTCCCTAATGGCAATACAGGAATCAGGAGGGAGACAAGGACAAAATTTCCTTGACACCGGGGCCTTGGGCGCATAAAAATGCAAAAAATCATCTAAGAGCGTCAAGAACCCATAAAAGGAGCGAGCCATGAGTGACAAGCCTGACATCAGAGTACTTCTCATCGATGACGAGCAAACCCTCCTTGAATACCTATCCAAGCGGCTGTTGAGAGAAGGATTCACGGTGAAGGCCACATTTTCTGGAGAAGAGGCCATAGAGGCCGCCAGCAATGACAATTACGACGTCGCAGTAGTTGACCTTAAGATGCCAGGCATAGACGGAGTTGAAACACAGAAGCGGCTAAAAAAAATTCAACCATTTCTTCAATGCATAGTGCTTACGGGCCATGGATCCATCGAAAGCGCACTGAAAAGCGGTCAGCAAGACGCCTTCAAATATTTGCTTAAACCCATCGATTATGAGGACCTGGTTGAGGCCATAAAAGAGGCATATAAGAAAAAAGTAGAGTTCGTAAATCAGAAGTTTAAGGAGCAGGTAGAGGAGATTTACCGCTCAGGTCTTGGGGCAAAAGGCATAAAAAAGGCCATCCGTGAGCTACGCAAGCTATATGGCATCGATTAAGCAACTTGAGCAGCAACTGAAGAAACTTTCCCTGGAGCTATCCAAGCACGAGATAGAATTCCACCAGGCGCGCCAGTATTTACAATCCATCTTGGAAAATTCCGATGATATGATATTTGCCACAGATGTGGATGGAACCTTGCTGTCTCTCAGCAAAGGCGGAGAAAGAGTTCTCGGATACCGCTCGGAGGAGATAACAGGAAGCTTTATTAAGCAATTTGCGGTAAATCCGCAAGAGTTTGAAAAGCTAATCCGCAAATTCCAGGACGAGGGAAGTCCTGTCAGGTTCGAACTCCCCTTCCGCCACAAGGACGGTCACACAGTATATTGCGATGTCTCATTGATAAGCCTGACCAATACCAATGGCCAAAACATGGGTGTGGTCGGAATATGCAGGGATATGACCTCCTGGAAGCAATTACAGGAACACCTCATTCGGGTAGATCGATTGGCCGAAATTGGGCGCATTGCTGCAGGAATTGTCCATGAGATTAACAATCCCCTTGCCGTGATAAGTGAGATCGCGGGTTGGACCAAAGTAATGGTTGAAGACGCCAAACGACTGAGCAAGAAGGCTAAAAAGGAGCTAACTAAGTCGGTAAATGACATAATGGAGCAAACCAGGAGATGCAGGGCCGTTACCCATCAACTTCTGGGCTTCTCAAGAGACTCTGCCCCGGAAAAGACCGATGTGAATCTAGATGAACTTATCAGGCAAACCATCACCTTCTTACAGCCCGAACTCAAATATAAGGATGTTGAAATTGTTTATAATTTTGAGACTACACCCATCCATGTAAGCACTGACCAAAAGATGCTTGAACAGGTGCTTGTAAATCTTGTAACAAACGCTATCCATGCCATAACTGATAAACCCGATGGAAAAGGCAGGATTGAGTTTCAAATCAAAGAAGGAGATGGTCACGTTGAAGTGGCAATCTCAGATAATGGTCCTGGAATAAAGGAAGAGGACAGGGAAAAAATTTTTAATCTATTCTTTACCACCAAGCCCTCGGGAATCGGGACTGGGCTGGGCCTGCCCATTTGTCAAAACATAATGAAAAAACTGGGAGGAGAAATAACATTTGAAACGGAAGTGGGAATTGGTACGACATTTAGGATACTAATACCTTCAGAATAACTTCTTATTACGTTGGTTGCCCATAACTTCACAGCTGTTATGGACCTTGGAGGCATACTATGATAGAGCCTGCATCCAGGGAATCGTCTCAAGTCAAGACAAAGTGGGGGCCCTTTGTCGTAACCTTCCTCACATCTTTTGGTCTATGGCTGATCCTTTCGGGAAAATTTGATTATTTTCACATGGGCCTAGGCCTGATCTCATGTGCCCTCGTATCCATATTCTCAGGCGATCTGCTGTTTCCAGGGGGCCTTCCAGAGGGATTCCTTGCAAAGGCGGTAGGCTTTATCGCTTACCTTCCATGGCTACTTTATCAAATTTTTCTTGCCAACCTCCACGTCCTATATTTGTCTCTTCATCCCAAGATGTTGGAAAAGATAAATCCCCAGGTGATCCGTTTTCAGAGCAGGCTGAAAAGTGATATCTCCATGGTTACCTTTGCCAATTCCATTACCCTTACGCCAGGCACCATAACCTTATCGGTTTCCGTTGATGGCGATTTTAAGGTGCATGCAATCGATGACAAGTCGGCCGAGGGTCTCGCAGGAGAGATGGAGCAGCGTGTTGCACGCGCCTTTAGGGAGGACTGATGCATAGTCTCTTCTTGTACGTAGGACTTTACCTCTGTTTCCTTATGGTTCTATCCCTGTACCGAGGAGTGGCTGGTCCAACCGTAGTGGACCGACTAATCGGAGTCAATGCCATTGGCAGCAAGACAGTGGTGTTGCTGGTGCTCATAGGACTGCTATATGACAGGATTGACATGTTCGTAGACATTGCCTTGGCCTATGCAATGCTGAACTTTATCGCAGTACTTGGTGCCTCGCGGTATTTTCAAAAAAGAAAGGGCCTTTATGAAGAACCACCTTATAAGTAAGGGGGATTTGGGTCGATGGTATTAAACGGTGTTGTTATGGTCTTGATGTTCTGTGGCCTGGTGTTTTTTACAGGTGGGGGCATTGGTATCCTGAGGTTTCCCGACTTTTACACCAGACTACACCCCGCTGGGAAGCTTGATACATTGGGCTCACTTCTGATGATGACATCTGTGGCCATTTTTAATCTGCATGAGATAACCCTCTCAAACGCCCTAACAAGTTTAAAGATCATGCTTATTGTGGTGTTTGTGTTCATTTCTAGTCCAACAGCCACTCACGCTATCATGGATGCTGGCGTCAGGGCAGGGTTGAGACCGTGGGAAAAAGGCATGCCTAGGGGGTAACAAAATGATTTGGCAACTAGACCTGGCCATACTGACCCTGGTTATTGTGTGCGCAATAGCAGCAATATCAGTAAAGGATCTTTTGGGCACTGCCATCCTTTTTGGGGCATATAGCTTTATGATGTGCTTGCTGTGGTCAATCATGGCCGCGGTGGACGTGGCCTTCACAGAGGCCTCTGTGGGGGCCGGCGTGAGCACCGTCTTCTTTGTTGCGGCCGTTTTCAGGACTACCAGGAGGACAAAGGATTGAAAAGGCTGGCCTTATTGATAGTGATCCTGAGCGGGGGCCTGCTGTTGTATGCCACGAAGGACTTCCCATCCTGGGGTGATCCCAACTCCCCTGCCAGTACCCATGTTTCACCGAGGTATCTGGAAAAGAGTCTGGAGGAAACAGCCGTTCCCAACGTGGTGACAGCTGTTCTGGCAGATTACCGTGGATATGATACCATGTTTGAGACAACGGTAATATTCTGCGCAGGAGTGGCATGCTTCATGCTTCTTCGTAAATTCGAACCAGAAGAAAGGGACCTCTATTACCGCCATATCCCAACCGGCCTCACACTTCATATCAAGGGGGAAAAGCAAATCCCTTCAACCTCCAAAGAATTTGAGAAAATTGACGCTATCTGGACCCCCTACGACTTTATCATCAACACTGTATCTCGCTTTCTGGTGCCTTTCATCCAGCTATTTGCACTCTACGTCATAGCCCATGGGCACCACAGCCCGGGGGGTGGATTCCAAGGGGGTGTCATACTGGGCGCAAGTATTATCGTATTGGCCGTTGCATTCAATCTCAGGACGGCGGTACGTCGCTTTGGAGAAAAGATTGACGGTATAATGAGTGCCCTGGGCGTCTTTATTTACGCCGGTGTGGGGGCATTCTGCGCCATACTGGGAGCCGAGTTCCTGAATTATAGAGCCTTAGCCAAAATTCTTCCGGTAGGCAAGGTGATGGCCAGATCCCATGGTATCCTGGCAGTGGAAATAGGGGTGGGAATAGCCGTCATGGCCGTGATGATATGCATATATAATAATGTCGCCTCAGAAGGAAAGTTTGATGAAGGTCTGTGACGAAAGCACAGGGACGGAATAATGGAATGATGTGATAGAGGCGTAGAGGGGAATAAATGGATTTTTTGCTGACGCATCTAGTGGCCAAGTACAATTTCTGGCTTTACATCATACTCATGATGATAGGCCTATATGCTATGATTGCCAAAAACAATCTCATCAAGAAACTGGTGGGGATGAATATATTTCAAACCGCAATTATCCTATTTTATGTGTCAATCGGATCAAAGAGAGGTGGCACAATACCCATTGTCGAACATATAGCGGGTGGGGGCGAGCATGCCATAAATCCGACACGTTATGTGAACCCTCTTCCCCATGTTCTTATGCTTACGGCAATCGTCGTTTCCGTGTCCACATTCGGCGTAGCTCTGGCTCTGGCTATAAAGATTTATCAGCGCTATAAGACTCTTGAAGAAGATGAGCTCCTGACGAGAATTAGGGAATCATGACCGGGAATTACCCAGCCCTTCTTGTTACCGTCCCATTGCTCGCGGCCTTTGTTATTTACGGCTGTAGCTGGCTTCATAAGAGATCATGTCTGTTTATGGCCTTACTGGGACTCACCATCCCCTTCGCAATCTCGGTTGCCCTCCTGAAGAAGGTCCTCATCAATGGGCATATCTCCTATCATCTTGGTGGATGGGACCCGCCTTGGGGAATCGCCTATGAACTGGACCCAATAAACGCCATTGTGCTGGTTGCAGTCACCACAGTAGCCCTTGTTAACCTCATAGCCACAAGCAAGGAAATAGAAACCAGGTTTTCGGACCGAAGGGGTGCCTTTTATGCCCTCTATCTCCTCTTTGTGGTGGGGCTACTAGGAATAGTGGCCACAGGAGACCTGTTTAACCTTTATGTGCTTCTGGAGATTGCCTCCATAACGGGTTATTCCCTGATCGCCATGGGAGATCCAGCAAGGGCCCCCCTTTCCAGCCTCAATTATGTATTCATGGGCACCATAGGAGCATGCTTTTACCTATTAGGCGTGGGCTACATCTATATTATGACCGGCTCCTTAAATATGGCGGACGTCCATGCCTTACTCCCTCCCCTGTACCATAGCAGTGCCATAGTGGTGGCCTTTATATTCTGCCTGGTTGGCGTGATGATAAAGATGGGTTTTTTCCCCCTCCATTCCTGGCTGCCAAATGCATATACATATGTTCCCTCCCCTGCTGCAAGCCTGATTGCCCCTCTCATGACCAAGGTAATGGCATATGTAATGATACGACTCATGATCTCAGTATTCTCACCCAAGTTTGTGTTTTCTTCCATCGCCGCAAGCAATGCTGTGGTATGGTTGGCATGCCTTGCCATAGTCATGGGCGCCCTAATGGCGCTGGCTCAAAGGGATGTGCGGCGTATGCTCACATATATAATCGTTTCAGAAATAGGGTATATCGTAGGGGGAGCGTGGATAGGCAATGCAACGGCCATGTCAGGTGCGGTTCTCCATATCATAAATGATGTACTTATGACATTCTGTGTGTTTCTTTCGCTGGGGGCCATAGCCCGCAGCACAAAGGGTTATCAAATTGAAAATTTTTCAGGCCTGTTCAAAAAGATCCCTGTGACTATGGCGACTTTTGTTGTGTCTGGGCTTAGTATAATAGGTATACCGCCCACATGCGGTTTTTTTAGCAAGTGGTATCTCATATTAGGCGCTATTGAGGGAGGACATTACGGATTCATAGTAGTATTATTGTTGAGTAGTCTCATCAACATAATCCTTTTTTTCAGAATATTCGAAGAGGCATTTTTTGTGTATCCGAAAACTAATGCGGTCCACACAGAAGGCGAGGCTTCCATAGCCATAGCCGAAACACCATTTGTCACTCTAATTCCATTGGTGCTGACAGCTATCCTCCTTATATTTACCGGGATTTACAGTGGTTCTTTAATAGCCCTAATTATTAAACCAGTAGTATCTGCTGGGCTACTGTGATGGAAACAATACATAGCATACGCCCACTTTTAGCAATACTTGCCTCACTGTTTGCCATACCGCTCATAGTGGGGTTTTCTCGCAGGCCTGCTATGAGGGAGTTTTGGACATTTGCTGCTGCCGGCTCCAAATTTCTCATCATTGTGTCTATGCTCCCTCTTGTATTGACGGGCCGCCGAGTAACCTGCACTATCTTTGAAATCATTCCAGGGGTTCCGCTCCAGCTCACAGTTGATACCCTCGGCCTACTATTTGCTTTAGTCTCTTCATCCCTTTGGATCCTCACTTCCATATATTCAGTGGGCTACATGCGAGGCCTAGGCGAACACTCCCAAACCCGCTATTTCTGCTTTTTCGCCGTTGCCCTTTCTGCTACTATCGGGGTTGCGTTTTCCGCGAATTTGCTGACCCTTTATATATTCTATGAAATACTTTCGCTGGCTACCTATCCTCTGGTTACTCACCATCAAGACGAAGAGGCGAGATCGTCTGGAAGAAGGTACCTTGCATACATACTTGGGAGTTCCATTGGACTCTTCCTTCCTGCCATGCTTATCTCCTATCACCTGGCGGGGACTCTTACTTTCTCTGCTTCGGGCTTCCTTGGTGCAAGTATCTCTAGGAAGGTGCTGATGATCCTACTCATCATGTTTGTCTTTGGCGCTGCCAAAGCGGCTGTCATGCCTTTGCACGCCTGGCTTCCCGCGGCCATGGTGGCCCCCACGCCCGTAAGTGCACTCTTGCATGCAGTGGCAGTGGTGAAGGTTGGAGTCTTCGTCATAATAAGAATCATCACTGGTGTGTTTGGCGTAAATCTCTTAAAATCCTTATCTCTTACGACCCCGGTGATTGTCCTTGCTTGTATCACAATTCTGTGCGGCTCTCTTATCGCCTTGTCACAAGATAACCTCAAACGGCTCCTCGCATACTCAACTATTTCCCAGCTCTCATACATCGTGCTTGGAGTATCATTACTTTCCCAGAGGGGACTAACAGGAGCATTCATTCATATTCCCATGCACGCATTTGGAAAAATTACGCTCTTTTTTTGTGCGGGAGCGATCTTCGTAGCAACGGGCAAAAAAAACATAAGCGAAATGAAGGGCCTTGGCAGGCAAATGCCCATTACCATGGCAGCCTTTTTTATTGCTTCCCTCAGCATAATAGGGCTGCCTCCATGTGGTGGCTTTCTAAGTAAATGGAATCTGGTGTTGGGCAGTATCGAGGCCCACAGGCCTCTTGTTCTTGTTGTGCTTTTGGTTAGTTCCCTGTTAAACGCCGGCTATTTCATGCCAGTGGTGTATAAGGCCTTTTTCTTCAAGACTGAAAGTGCTGTTGCTGGAGTGAAAGAAGCTCCGTTGTGCTGTTTGATACCCCTCTGCCTAACAGCGATTTTTTCCATAATATTTCTGTTTTACCCTCAGCCATTTTATGAGCTTATCTCACACGCTCTCAAATGTATAATAGGAGCAGGAGTATAGCGATGCCGCAAGAAAATCTTGACACACAAACAATAGATGAACTGAAGCACGAGGAGACGCCTGGATACAAAAGGGTATTTTATATAGCAATAACGGTTTCAGCTCTTTATCTCCTTCTAATCTTAATTGAAACCCTTTGAGAACCATGGGGGAGGCAGTGATGGCAAAACCGACCAATAAGGAAAAGCACTATCTTTTTGATAACCCCAGAAACGTGAAGCTCCTTTTCCGTATTTATTATTCTTGTCTTCTACTTTTACTCGTCCTGGACTTTTTTCTCCACAAGCACGCCATTTTCGGGTGGGAGCGGTGGCCTGAATTTTATGCTGTTTTTGGATTCGTAGCGTGCGTTGCCTTGGTGCTGGCCGCAAAGTATATATTACGTCCCATGGTAAAAAGGAGAGAAAACTACTATGATAAGTAGTCTTCCTCCAGGAGCCATACTCATTCTAGGTAGCTTGCTGGTACCATTGTTCAGGGGCAAATGGAAGTCTTTTTACTTGTTAGCATTACCAGCCCTAAGCTTTTTAAACCTCGTATATTGGGATGCAGGACAAAGCTTAGCTGTAAATTTTTTGGGATACCATCTAGTATTGGCAAGGCTCGACAGATTGAGTCTGCTTTTCGGATACATTTTCCATCTGATCTCATTTCTGGGCCTCCTCTATGCCCTTAATATACAAAATGATCTGGAGCATTCAGCTGCCCTAGTTTATGCTGGTAGTGCACTGGGTGCTGTTTTTGCTGGTGATCTCATTTCCTTTTTCCTTTTCTGGGAAATGCTTACTGTTAGTTCTGTTTTTCTCATATGGTCAAGAGGCACTATTAAATCCATTTACTCTGGATTCAGGTATTTATTGGTTCACGCCGCCGGAGGTTTATGTCTTCTAGCAGGAATCGTAATCCATGTCACAAAAACAGGCTCAATAGCCTTTTCCTATATAGGACTGAATGATTTGGGTTCGCTGCTCATTTTTTTAGGCTTCGGTCTAAATTGTGCCTGGCCTCTTCTGCACCCTTGGCTCACCGATTCATATCCAGAGGCCACCATTCCCGGGGCCGTATTTCTTAGTGCATTCACTACAAAGACGGCAGTTTATGCCCTGGCACGAGGATTCCCCGGTACGAGCATACTGATCTGGATTGGCGCTGTTATGACGTGCTTCCCCATCTTTTATGCTGTGATAGAGAATGATCTTCGGAGGGTCCTCTCTTACAGCCTGATAAATCAGGTAGGCTTTATGGTGTGTGGTATAGGTATCGGCACTGAGCTTGCCATCAATGGTGCGGTCTCACACGCCTTCAATGATATCCTGTTTAAGGCATTGCTGTTCATGTCCATCGGTGCTGTTATGTATAGAACGGGACGGGTTAATGCCACAGATCTCGGTGGGCTTTACAAGACCATGCCTCTCACTTGTATATTCTGCATGGTAGGTGCAGCATCTATTTCCGCCTTTCCGCTGTTCAGCGGATTCGTGAGCAAGTCTATGGTAATGGAGGCCGCAGCCGATGGAAATATGAGGCTAATTTGGTTTATGCTTTTATTTGCCTCGGCAGGAGTATTTCATCATGCAGGAATAAAAATTCCATTTTTCGCCTTTTTCTCCCATGACCCTGGCATAAGGACAAAAGAGGCTCCCTGGAATATGCTTCTGGCCATGGGAATCACCGCTGGCCTTTGTGTTTTCATTGGCTCAGTACCTGGGCCCTTGTACAGCCTGTTGCCTTATCCCGTAAACTACACCCCTTATACTACTTCCCATGTCCTCGGGCAAACCCAGTTACTTTTCTTCTCCTCTCTGGCATTCACACTGCTTATTCTGTCAGGCATTTACCCTTCCGAAATAAGGGCTATAAATCTCGATTTCGACTGGGTTTACCGAAAAGGAAGCGCCCTCTTCGTGCGTTGTGTTATATGGTTTTTTGACACCTTACGGAACTGCTCGGGCGGGGTTTTGTCAAGGGGTATTCTGCCGGTTTTAAATCAGGTGGGAAAAGATGGCCTTGCAAGAGCCGCACTTTTATTCATGGTAACATATTGGATGCTAACAGGGACCAGGGGAAAAAGATTGGAAATGAAAAAAACCAAGTTATATAATGACATCATGAAGGGAACACTCCCGATTGGTCTGGGAGCAGGACTAGCCGCACTATTTATAAGCGTTCTTTTTTTCTTGACCCGTTAAACCATCTAAGGGTCTCAGCCGGGGGAAGAGTTGATATGATATCCATTGATGAACTAAGAAAAATCCACCTTGTACAGGCCCTTGAAGACGCAGAACTTGAAAAGCTGCGCCCCTTGTGCAACGTAACCATATTTAGTGAAAAGGCAACCATCTTCGAGCAGGGCCAGGATGCCGACCACTTTTATATGCTTTTGAAAGGTAAGGTCCTTTTGGAGGTGGAACTAGCTGAAAACATAATGATTTCTCTTGGATCGGTAAAACCCGGTTATTGCTTCGGGTGGTCTTCTCTGTTTAGGGGTTCAAAATACACCAGTTCGGCAATATGCTCGGAGCCTTCAGAAGTAATCTCGCTTCCCGCAGACAAACTTATTAGCTTAATGGAGAAAGACCCTGTAGTTGGTTATAAGCTGATGAAAGGGGCGCTGGAAATTCTCAGAAACAGGCTCACCAAGCGGACTGACCAATTTTTGAAAACCCTGCGCATGCATCCAGACATCCAGTCTCTGTTTGCAGCCTAGTCCTTTCGCCATAAATCCCTGGCAAATGGAAAACCTTGGATCAGTCAG
>DQZA01000106.1 GCA_011042035.1 Desulfobacteraceae bacterium | reverse complement strand
CCGGGCTGACTTGTCAATGGCCCTATTCAAGACTTTGCTTACTTTTTTGTTCGATTGTTTTGAATTGACTTATGAGGAGGAAAATAGCTTGGAGGAGTCTAGGGTTACATACCAATTGGAAAAACATGGGACAAGAGCAGGAGTTGGCTGGTTTAAGTGCGAACCCAAGGGACAATGGGAGCTCAGCAGGGCTCTCGAATATCTTGAGGATCACCCGTTTGATTTGTTCATGCACAACTACGCACTTGAAAAGCTAGGTAGTTTGGAGCCAGAGGAATTCAATCATTTTGCGGAGCAAAATAGAGAGGCTGGGTTACCTTTGAGAGCCCTGATTTACGAGGCATACCTCAGGAATTGGAAGTTCGAGGCCTCTGGCATCATGCTGCAAGGGTTGAATCTTAGAAAACTTGCTGAGCATAGCCCTGTTATAGATGTTAGGTGGAACCTGGCAGAGCACCAAGAACAGAACCGCTATTGGTTGAAATGTTTTGCTTCTAATTTCTATCGCCACACGGAGATGCCAGAGTATGGCAGAGAAGAATACCCCTTACCAATTGACAGAGAAGGGCTGACCCAGGCCTTTGGAAAAAGTGTGCACATTAGCGATATCGCTGTAGGTAGGGGTAGGACACAGAAACCTAGCGACAGGCATGCACTTAAGTCATTTGCAAAAGATCTTACGCGAAAATTGGAAGGTTTGTCTATTTTGACTGGATGGGAAACCAGAACGGAAGCTACCCTGAGCCCTTTTGCTGTGGAAAGACCATGGCTACTTAACACTGAAGTTGAGGATGGAAGAAATTCTTATAAATTAGAGGGGATGCAGATCAGCTATGGGAGGGGCCTGAATTTGTATCAGGCCAAGATTTCGTGTCTAATGGAGGTGGTGGAGCGCTGTTCAGCATTTGCCAGTGTAAAGGGCGGCAGGCTTGACGGCTACGAAACCCTTGGGCCCCTTAAGAAGGCTAGTTATAACGAAATGGTTTCTGGGGGATTGAATGCAATAGATCCCAATGAATTGAGTCTCGAGGTCAGGTATGACGGATATCCTCTTACCTGGATAAAAGGGGAAGAAGTAAGCTCCAAAGGGCAGCAAGAGGTGTATGTCCCGGCGCAGCTTGTTTTTCTTTTTTCAAATTTCGATGAGATAAGTCTAACAAGTGGTGTGTCTTCCACCGGCCTAGGGGCGGGCAGAGACCTTGATGAGGCGAAGCTTAGTGCGCTCTTGGAAGTCATCGAAAGGGACTCTGAAAAGGTTGTCCCTTACACAAGGACGAGATGTTTTCGACTGGATGCAGAGGATCCAAAGGTTTCGGACTTGCTTGTAGGTTGGGATAAGAGAGGAATTTATATCCATCTTTGCGATCTATCCTCAGAGTTTGGTATCCCTTGTTACAAGGCATTTATTTGTGGCCCAGGCGGCGTAATCCTAAAGGGAACCGCTGCCAACTTGGACGGTAAAAGGGCTATTGTTTCAGCCATTACAGAAATCCCTTACCCTTATCCATATTGGTTTGGCTCAATGGAACCTATGGAAGGGATTCCTGTTCTTGAATATGAAGATCTGCCAAACTATTCCACTGGGGATACAAAGGGGGATCTCGCCCTGCTCCATGATCTCCTCATAAAAAACGGGTATAGCGTGATATACGTAAACCTTACAAAGAAGCTACTTGGCGTACCAGTTGTAAGAGCCTTAGTCCCAGGTCTAGAATTTATGACATTTTTTGATCGGTTTACTCCCTTGTGCGTTAGGCAATTTGCACATTATCTTAGGCTAAAGGGCTCCTGAAGCTTCCATGTTATGAAAGAAGATTTGAAGCGTGTATTTGCAGCGCTTTTAGGGTCTCCTGGGCTGGTTATCCATAAAGCACACCATCAAAGAGGCGGGCTTTTCAAATCTCTAAATTGTTACAAAATTTCATTCTCATATTGATTTAATGGTGGCCTGGGCATAATATTACCAAATTTTGCTATAGAAAAAGACTGAGAGATTATCCTCAAGAAAGAGACGAAGTTCGAGTAGGTGCCAGATTTTGGTGAATATGATTAATATGCAGAGGGTTTGTTGATGAAACTTGAATTGAAGCAGGTGGCCAAGCTGCTTGACCTTCCAGAGGCCACCATAATGAGATGGATCAGGCAGGGGAAGATACCCGCCAAGTTCGAAAATGGGCACTATGTGTTCCATGAAAAACAATTGAAAAAATGGGCCCGGACCCATAACATCACCCTACGTGAAGACAAACTTGTGGAGCAATTAAACGACGAAGACGATATCACGCTGTATGATGCCATGAGACGTGGAGGCGTTTTTTTCGATATTGAGGGAGACAAACCAGAAGAAGTTCTAGCGCAGGCTGTAAGCGTTATTCGGTTTCCCCCAGATGTGGACAGGGAACTGCTTTTGGAAAAGCTTTTACAACGTGAGGAGCTTTCATCTACCGGGATTGGCGAGGGGGTGGCTATACCCCATCCTAGACAGCCTCTGGAGAAACTGTCCATAAAGGCAATGGTAGCCACTTGCTTCCTGAAAAGGGAGGTGAATTTTAACTCAGTTGATGGAAGGCCGGTGTTTGTCTTATTCATAATGCTTTGTGGCTCCACTAAAATTCATCTCAAACTTCTCTCAAGGCTGAGCTTTTGTTTGCGGAACAAGGGGTTTGTTGAAATCCTGAAAGGTTATCCATCGGCTGAGGCGCTACTGAACAAAGTAAAAGAGCTAGAAAACACCTTGTAGACCGGGCATCGAAGGGTATTAAGGGTAATACCCTACCTTAGGGTTAAGATGAAATTTACCGTTCACAATCTGAACGAAAGACTTCAACTGGTTATTATTGGAGCAGTGGTAGGTGTAGGAGGGGGGCTCGCATCGGTTGCTCTCAATAGGTCTCTCGAATGGGGTGCGGAGTTTTTGCATCCTTACCGCCATCAATGGTATTCCTTGTTTCTCCCCGCATGCGGTGCCGCCTTATCAATAATTTTTCTCCTTTACCTGGCTAAAGATATTGGGGGCCATGGGGTCCCTGAAGTGATATATAGTGTCGTCCGTCGCGGGGGGCTTATCCGTTTCCGATCGAGTTACTCGAGGCTGGTTTCTTGTTGCCTAACCATTGCCAGTGGCGGATCCGCAGGCCCTGAAGGGCCAGTAGTGATAAGCGGAGGAAGTGTTGCCTCTAACATCACAAGTTTTTTTCGCCTTCGGGATCGTCAACGTATTGTATTGGTGGGAGGGGGCGCTGCGGCTGCCATTGCCTCTATTTTTAATGCGCCGGTCGCGGGGATCGCCTTTAGTCTCGAGGCCATAATGGGGGAGTGGACCCCAACAAACCTAATTACCGTAGGGGTGGCTTCTGCCATAGGTACAGAGGTTAGCCGCATCCTACAGGGGAATCAGATACCTTTTGAAGGTCCACCGTTCGTGATTTCCGATATAGATGTAGTCGCATGCCTCGGCCTTGCTGTATTTACAAGTTTCGCTTCAGTTTTTTTTATTAGGTTGTTGCGGTATGTAAGAGAGATCTCGGGCAAGGCAATACCCATCCTATGGGTAAGGGCCGCCTGTGGGGGGCTGCTTGTGGGTTTAATTGGTTTGTTGTTTCCTTCTATCTTGGGCGAAGGCTACGGGGCGGTCCGCACAGTGATAGGGGGTAACTTCACAGAGGGTTTGGCCATTGCAGGTCTCATTGCCTTGGCAAAGATCGCGGCCACTACCCTTAGTATTGGAACAGGTGGGATAGGAGGGATTTTTGCCCCTTGTCTAGTAATAGGGAGTTTCGTTGGACTGTTTTATCAGCGTCTTCTCGTTTACTTGATACCAGGGCTGCATTGGGCAGGAGAGCCCTACTTTGCGCTAATTGGTATGGCAGGGGTTATAAGCAGTGTACTACAGGCACCCATGACTGGCATATTTCTGATAACCGAGATCACTGGAGGTTACGAGGTACTTGTTTCGGTGTTGTTGGTTTCGGTGATTAGTGTGACCATGAGCCGCGTATTTGAGCCATATTCAGTATATCACCAGGAGTTGGTGGCCCACGGCGAGTTGCTTCGGCCCCGTACCGATAGAAAGGTGCTTTCGGAGTTAACGATTATGGAATTGCTAGATCACAATTACAAAGAAGTACCGCCAGAGATGACATTGGGGGAATTTGTTGAGATTGTTAAACAGACTTCATACCATTTTTTCCCGGTTATTGACTCAGGAACAGAAAGATACCTGGGACTTATCCATAGTGATGATATCCGGTCTTATCTTTTTGACTCAAATCTTTATAATTCTCTCTTGGTAGAAGAGTTAATGGACCCGACGGTTCCCACCATCTCCCTTGACGACGAATTACCAGAGGTGTTAGATATCTTTGAATATGGGCATGACTCAACCCTGCCGGTGGTACATGATGGGAGGTTCTTGGGCCTTATTTCCAAGGCGACCATATTGGACCACTACCGCAAAGAGCTTATTGTTGAGGAAGAGATTTAGGAAAATAAGCAGGACAGCGCTTATGGAGTAGAACAATGAGGAACGAACTCCTTCACATCTTTAGAAATACTCCCTTTGGCCGGGAGACCCTCATGGCCTCTGTATATTTTTGCAAGGAAACGGGCACCTCCTTGAGGGTGTATATCCCCAAATTTCGTCAGTTTCTTATGTACTTTGAGCATGAGGTGGTGACAGTTGACCTTGACAGGGCGTTTTTAAGGGACCCTAGTACTGCGAAACAGCATGCAGAAGAGATAATAAGGGAGGGTCGCCTTACTCCCCATTTCATAGAGCCAAAGGGGTTTACGGCATCTACACTCCCAGACCTGCCCGTTGATTACCGATATATGACATCTCCCAGGACCATAAGCAACCTCTCAGCAAAGATAGGTCTAGGATATATAGGCCCTCGGGTGAGAAATATCATTAGAAGTGCGGGATTTCCTGTTTTTATTCCCACTCCGGTTTTTAAACCCTGGAAAAAGGTTGTGGTATTTTTTGGCGGCTCCCAAAATGCCATTAAGGCACTGCAATATGGCATCGAGATAGCCACTGTTTCAGGATTCCCTCTTATCCTTTTCACCCAGGCCGAGGGTCGAGACCTCCGCTATTACGAGGATGAGATAAGACAGGTCGGACTTTTTGAAAAACTGGAAGCATTGGGCTATGATTGGTTATTTTTCGACCGTGGCGAACTTAGGGTAAATCTTTATGAAGTTCCCCATGATAGCCTTGCCATTGTGGGGGCTTATGGCCATGGCGCGATAAGGGAAGTGCTATTTGGCAGCAAGATGGAAGAAATTCAAACGGTGCTGCCAAACAGCATGTTGATCATAGGGCCAAATTGTACTCCTGTAATAGGTTAACCGCCTTTGACCCTAAGCCCTATACCCACGCCAATACTGTATTCCCATCCATTACCCAGTAAAACTGTTATTGCGTCTGTCCTGAATTTTCCTTGAATCGCAATTTTTTTTGTAGACCAACTTCGCCCCTCCCTCGTCTTACATTACAAAAACCATGCGAAAGGAGGAACTTGGTATGAAGAGATATCGGGGGAGGGACCCATAGGCCTGGATTGCGATTTCATGGATTTTGTTGTGGCTATTTCTTCTGGGTGTTAGGGAAATCGTTGGATACGAGCGGTTCGAGAGGCTAAAAGATATGTATAGAAGGCTGCGCCAGAGGCGTGGCAACAAGCGGTAGCTAGCCTAATGTTGCTCAGCGCTCCCCAGGGGACAAAAGTCCTAGCCCCCGCCAAGGGGCTCCATGTATATCTCCAGGTTGACCTTGTCTCCATCGTTCAGAACAGTACCAAGTCCTTTTGGTAAGGAGAAGTAATCTTTCCCGTTAACAAATATGTTCCGAATGTCATCTCCCGGTTCCGCGTCCGCTAGCAATTGAACAGACATGCACAGGCTATCGACCTTTTTCAGCAGATCCAAGAGCGTGACCCTGCCCCCATCAAAACCTAACTCAACAGGGGGCTCAAAGACATGTTGTATTAGCAGGTTTGAATCTACAATTACTTTCATTGTTGTCCCATTCCCTTGCAAGCTATTACGGCTGGTTTGGCTAGAGTTTTTAGTTTAGGTCCGCTATGGCCACCATCGAGAATCTATACTAGATGACTATAATATCTCAAATTCTCTAGCAATATGTCAAGGCTTAGTATATGCGCGAAGATACCAGGCCATGGGTAGCCGAAGGACAGGACTGGGATTCCCATGGAGGACTGATTGCTGGCGCTGAAAGCCAATAAAGTAAGGTATCGGATATTTGCCCACCTCTTTGAAAATGTGATGCAGAAACTCTTGATCAAGTCCTCTGCCCGGAAAATCCACCACCTGACATGACAACCTCATCAAAGCTGGCCAGGGGGTTGATAGGTGATAGGTCAATCTATCGGGCTATATACCCGCAACTTTGCGGAAATGGTACCCATAGATGGCAAAGGTTATGGCCTCGGGCAAGAGCCGTGGGCGGCGAACCAGGGCCCAGACAATGGTTTTCCAATACTGGAGTCGTTCCTTGCCTATTATTCCCAGCCTGATGTTGGCTCTGAACAGTGCAAGGACCCGCTGCATATCAAGGGGGATATCGGCCTTGGGTTTTCTGTACTGACGAAGGAAATTCCTCACCCTTTTGTAGTAATTTTTTGGGGAATACAGCGCCTCCATGAGGTACTTATACCCCTCCTGGAGCAAGGCCGGATCCATCTTGGGAACAATGTTCGTGGTGCCGTCATTGTTGCCCGACATCTTGCCAAGTAAGCGGCCCTCTCTTTTCAGCCGTTCATAAAGTGGTGTGCCCGTGGGGGCCTGAAGCAGCCCCACCATTGCGGTAACAATACCGTTTTGTTGAATAAATTGAGCCTGTCTTTTGAATATAGAAGGAGTGTCATTATCAAAGCCAACGATAAATCCGCCCTGTACCTCCAAGCCTGCTCTCTGAATAATCCTTACACTTTGAGCAAGATCTCGGTTTTTGTTTTGCTTTTTGTTGCACTCAGCAAGGCTTTTCTCATTGGGAGTTTCAATTCCGATGAATACAGCGTCAAAGCCAGCCTCTACCATCATCGCCATTAGCTCAGGATCATCAGCCAAGTTGATGGAGGCCTCTGTATTGAAGGGGATGCCTCTTTTACCCTTGCGCCATTCAATAAGGGCTGGGAGCAACTCTTTTTTAAGGTATCTCTTATTGCCTATGAAATTATCATCCACAAAGAAGATACGTCCACGCCATCCAAGATTATAAATAACGTCCAACTCTTCAAGGATTTGGCTTGCATTTTTTATACGGGGGATGTGACCGAACAAGGCGGTGACGTTACAGAATTCGCAATTAAATGGACAGCCTCTAGAAAACTGCAGACTCATGGACGCGTACCGCTTCATGTCAACGAGATCCCATGCGGGAACAGGTGTTTTTTGGATGTCTGCAAAACCTGATGTCCTATAAATTCTCTTGGTTTTGCCGCTCTCTAGATCCCTAAGAAACTCAGGCAAAGTCACCTCTGCTTCATTTAGCACCATGTGGTCAACATCTTGGAACTCTTCGAATTCATGAGTGAAGAGCGGTCCACCAGCTACGATCTTGACCCCTGCCTGTTTGCACCTTTTGATAACCTCATTAACCGAGCTTCTCTGCACGGCCATGGCACTTATAAAGACATAGTCTGCCCATTGAAGATCAGGGTCATTGAGGTTCATTACATTGAGATCCACAAGCCTTTTTTCCCAGGCGTGTGGCAGCAGAGCAGCCACTGTAAGCAATCCCAGGGGTGGATAGGCGGCCTTTTTGCCGATGAATGTGACAGCGTGTTTGAAGCTCCAAAATGTGTCTGGAAATTTGGGGTAAACCAATAATACTTTCATTTTTTCTCCTTTATGTGTTAAGGGTTTCGTTTTGACTCTAAACGGAAGTTGCACCGAGCACCAAGGTATGTATAGCCCATTTGGGTGCTCCCGAGCCCGAGAAGGTCTTTATACATAATCAAAGAAAGCAATCTGTATGCCAGGGTGAGTAAGTGTTGTAAATATAGCACGAAACTATTTGAGAGTACAGTATATTTTAGGGGTTGAAAAAAATTAATTTATGCCTCCTCGTTGTCTCATGAGACATAAACGTACCAAAGCTTTCTGATACAATCAACTTCCCCGCCGCAAGCAGCGAGGCATCAATCGGAAACCATCTTAACCGCCCCAAGGGGCGGATTAAGCCGGAGGCCATTTGCCCTGCTCAATGCGAAGTGGCTTCATGATAGAAGGTATGAGCAGGCTGCAGTTTGCGGCAGTGGAGTGGATATTTTACTTTTTGGATTTGTATGATTTCACGAGGTGCTATTTTTCCTTCGGGGCTTCCTGTGGTTCAGCCCAAGGGCAATGTTTAGCACTTCATCCATGCGGTTCACAAGATGAAATTTTGTCCGCTTTTTTATTTTTTGGGGAATCTCATCCAAGTCGTTCTGGTTCTCCTTTGGGAGAATTATTTCCTTGATGCCACTTCTATTGGCTGCGAGGACCTTTTCCTTTATGCCTCCTACAGGTAATACTGAGCCGCGGAGGGTCACCTCTCCGGTCATTGCAATCTTGCTTTTCACAGGTTTGCCCGTCAAAAGAGAAGCAAGTGCCGTGAGCATGGTTACACCGGCGGAAGGACCATCCTTGGGTATTGCTCCTGCAGGCACATGGATGTGGATGTCCTGGTCCTTGTAAAAATCTTTGTCTATGCCTAGCTCTTCGGCCCTGGAACGGAGGTAACTGAGGGCAGCCTGGGCGGACTCCTTCATCACGTCGCCGAGTTGGCCGGTGAGCACCAGGGACTTGTTGCCGGGCATCTTTGTGGCTTCTATAAAGAGTATGTCTCCACCCGTTGGTGTCCATGCCATACCAATGGCAACACCGGGCACCGATGTTCTTTCCGCAACATCGGGGGTGAACCTAGGTTTCCCTAAATATTTTTTTACGTTGTCATCAGAAATTATGAACTGCCCTTTCTTCCCTTCAGCCACTTCCTTTGCAATGCTTCTACAAGTGGCCCCGATCTCCCTTTCGAGGTTTCGCAGTCCAGCCTCCCTTGTGTATTCGCGGATAATCTTGCGAAGGGCAGACCTGCGGAACTTGACCTGGGAGCGCTTCAATCCATGTTCCTTGATCTGACGAGGAATAAGGAACTTGATTGCAATTTCAAGCTTCTCATCTTCCGTGTAACCAGGAAGCTCCAGGACCTCCATCCTGTCCCTCAATGGAGTAGGAATGGGATCCAGTTGGTTTGCTGTGGCAATAAACATGACTGGGGATAGATCAAACTCCAGCTCAAGGTAGTGGTCGGAAAAGGAGTAGTTCTGTTCAGGGTCCAAGACTTCCAGAAGTGCCGATGATGGATCGCCGCGGAAGTCCATCCCGAGCTTGTCCACTTCGTCAAGCATGAATACAGGATTATTGGAACCGGCCCTTTTTATTCCCTGGATGATACGGCCGGGCAGGGCCCCAACGTATGTTCTACGGTGCCCGCGGATCTCGGCTTCGTCCCTTACACCACCAAGGGAGATACGAACAAACTTACGTCCCATGGCCTCGGCTATGGCCTTCCCAAGGCTTGTCTTCCCAGTGCCGGGAGGCCCGACAAAGCAAAGAATAGGGCCCTTATGGTCCGGGTTGAGCTTGCGCACTGCCAGATATTCAAGGATTCTTTTTTTGACCTTCTCGAGATTGTAGTGATACTTGTCAAGGACCTTTCTAGCCTGCTGTACATCAATAGTGTCCTCTGTGCCCTCCAGCCAGGGAAGATCCAGGATCCAATCGAGATACGTCCGCGATACCGTGTACTCAGGTGACATTGGACTCATTTTGCTGAGCCTGTCGACCTCCTTTTCGGCCACTTGTTGCACCTGATCAGGAAGTGCCTTTTGTTGTAACTTTTCCTTTAGTTCGGCGATCTCGGTGGGCTCTTCCTTGTCCATGCCCAGCTCTTTTTGGATTGCTTTCAGTTGCTCACGAAGGAAATACTCGCGCTGGCTCTTGTCAATTCCCCTCCTTACACGGTCCTGAATCTCCTTGCCCATCTTCTGCAATTCCAGCTCTTCGTTGAGGAAGAGCATAAGCCTACTGAGCCGTTCCTTTACGTCAAGTGTCTCAAGTATTTCTTGCTTTTTGTTTCGATCGAGATTCAATGTTGAAACTATCATGTCTGTCAGGGGCCCGGGCCTATCGACGTTTCTCGCAAGCTGCACGAGTTCGGGAGGCAAGTGGGGCGATAGGTCCACAATCTGCCGGAACAGGTTGAGGGCATTGACCATCATGGCCTCAATTTCTTTGCCAGCATGATCTATATCGCTTAGTTCCTCTATCCTTGCTTTTTGGAAGGGTTCCTCTACTATAAAGTCGGTTAATGTAACTCTGGAGATACCCTGTACCACTACCACCGTGCCATCTTCTGTTTTGGTGAGCTTGACTATCATCCCCGCTGTGCCGACGCGAAAGACCTCTGGAGGCCTTTGCTCTGTTTCGGGGTCAACTATCATGGCTACCACAAGAAGCTTGTCCTTTTGCAGCACCTCATCTACGAGCTTGATATATTCTTCATCCCGTACCATTAAGGGGACGACCATGCGAGGAAATATCACAGAGTCCCTTACTGGCAGGACTGGGAGAATATCGGGTAACTTTTGCCCTCTTTCTTCCATATCTTCACCTGTAGAAGGTTAAATTCTCAAATTGTGATTCCACCGTCAGCATTTAATTCTATGATTACATCGCGCCTGACTGGACTTTTTTTCTTCATTTGGATGTTCAGTAGCCCATCCTGTAACGTTGCCTCAATGGCCTCAGAATCCACCGAAGTAGGAATGCGAAAAATTCTCTCAAAAGCTCCAGTACCTATTTCCAATTGGTGGTGCCGCACCGGGAGTCCGCCTGGCAGCTTCATTTCCCTCTTTCCGGCTATACTCAGGTACCCATCATAATAAGAAATCTCAATGTCATCCTTTGCGATTCCTGCTACATTTACCACCAATACTATGAGTTCATCGGTTTCATACATATCGGCCTCGGGAGTCCACCCCGATCCGCTTGGGGAAAATACGGGGCGGCTTAAGCTCAGCATTTCTTCCATCATTCTGTGCATGCGATCCTGCAGAGACCTTGGCCTTCGATCAAATTTGACCTTTATGAAGTACATAAGCCACACTCCCCTTGGGCAATTGACTACCCTGCTTGGAAATTCCCCGATTGAAATTAAATTTAATCATCGGATTGTTTTAGTAAAGAGGCTATAATATGAATGTGAAATAACAAAATCCAAATGTCAAATATTGTTTCGTGGTTGTCATTTGACATTTGGCAGTTTGGGTGACAAATGTGGGGCAAGTAGAAAAGGAATGCCCCGTTTGTGGCGGATCAGGGCAGATGCTGGGAACAGAATATATCGAGGTGAGTATTCCACCTGGGGTAAAAGAGGGCTCCGGGGTCCGAGTCGCAGGAAAAGGGGAGCCTGGATTTAAGTGTAAGATGAACGCTAAACGAGCGCTAGCTCACTCCTAACTTTTTCTTTCCTTCCTCCACGGCCTTTTCACACCAAAGTATTCGTCACACCAAGCGGTGGCCTCATTGAGTTGCTCCTTCAGTAATGACCGATAGTTTTCCATTTCCTTGTCATTAGTGTAGGGCGGGACGAAGATGGGTTTGGTATATTTCACAACGATCCTAGCAAAGGGTTTTGGAATTAGGAACCTATCCCAGCTGTTTAGGACCCAGCATCTGTCAGCACCCCACGACACCCCCATCAATGGCGCCCGGCTTTTCTTCGCCAAGACAATGGCACCTATCTTAGGTTCTCGCGGTGGCCCCAAAGGCCCATCTACGACTATCCCTCCCCATGCTCCCTTAATAACAAGTTCCGTGAGGTCCTTGAGCGCTTCGGATCCCCCCCTGGTGGAAGAGCCACGCACAGAACTGAAGCCGAATAAGCTTACTAGCGATGCACCATATTCGCCGTCGCGGCTTTGACTGACCATCACCACGAGGGGCTTACCCCTCATATGCCTAACGAAATACGCAAGTCTTTGATGCCAGGCGGCAAAAACGGCCTTTCCACCAGCTGAGGCTATGGCCTCCAGCGCTTTTTCCTCGCCCTCAACTTTTACCTTGCGGCAAGTTCCCAACAGTAGACGGACAATGGAGTTGACAATGGGTAGGAGGGTCTTGAAAAGGAGCGGATCATACCATTTTAGGGCCATATTTTTGTAGCCAGTCATCTTGACCTCCTTGAGTGAAGCAATGTTACCCCATGAGACTGGCCAAGGCAAGAATGGGATCTGAGTGGCAATAAGTAATTATGAGTCGAAAGTGGTTGTAAGGAGACACACAGAACTATGCAGGGCATAGCAATGCTACAGCGGATATTGCGTTGACACGTGGTTACATTAATTATAACTTTTTTGTATGCCTTGGCCTAAGCTTTTAATGCCCAAATAAGCAAATAAACCTAGCATTTTTGCTTGCACATTTATACCTTGCCGGTGGTTGTTTTTTAGAAACGATGAAAAATCTTTGCATTTGATGTCTCTATGGTCATGAGAGCCGGATATATAAGAAAGCAAGAGGCATGGGGGCAAAAACTCTCTGGTTGAAGAGAGAAGCTGGCATAATCATGCCGCACAGAAGGGCAGCAGATATTTTCCCAAATGCCATAACCTCTGAATAGAATTAAGCGTCTCTAAGTGATATTGGCAGGAAGGAGGTTTCATGGAAAAGAAGAGGTTGCTTAATACAAAGGAAGTGGCCGCATTCCTGGATGTTAACGAAAAGGTAGTCTACAGCCTTATCGCAGAGAAGGGGCTGCCTGCTACCAAGGTCACAGGAAAATGGCTGTTTCCACGGCATTTGGTTGAGCAGTGGGTGGAAAATAACACAGTAAATTATCCCAGGCCAGGCACCTCTTTGCCCCCTTACCATGGTCTAGTCATAATAGCGGGCAGCAATGATATTCTGCTGGAAAGGACCATATCCCTTTTCAACAGATTGTATCCAGACCAGGTAGTGGTATTTGGCAATCTCGGGAGTTTGGGAGGGCTGCGCGCCTTACGCCGGAACCTTTGCCACATGGCAACAAGTCATCTGATGGAGGACGATGGCACTGAATACAATTTTGGCTATGCGCAAGAGGAACTATCCAACCTGCCTGCAGTGGTAAATTTTTGCAAAAGGGAGCAGGGACTTTTGCTGGCAAAAGGAAATCCCAAGGGTGTCAGGGGGATTGAGGACCTGAAGAGAAGCGACATCAAGGTGGTCAACAGGCCTATGGGAACGGGAACGAGGCTCCTGTTTGACAGAAAGCTCATTGAGGCGGGAATGACCGGCGAGTCTGTTAAGGGGTATGACCGCGAGCTAGGTAAGCACCTGGATGTGGGACTGGAGATATTGGCAGGGAGAGCTGACGCCGGCCCTGCTATAAGGGCCGTTGCGCAGCTTCTAGACCTGGATTTCATCCCATGGCGGTGGGAGAGGTTCGATTTGCTGATACCCAAGGAGCGCTTTTTTGACAAAGGGGTTCAGACCTTTTTGGGATTAATCCACGAGAAGGAATTCACAACCGTTGCCAGGGGACTGGGGGGATACGACTTAACCCTGAGCGGCAGGATGGTTTATCCCCAGGGCCAGGAAAAAGGTGGTGAATGATGGAGAAAATGTATTTGGAAAGATAATTTTGCTTTGAACCACTCAGAGATCAATGATATTTTGTGACATAGAGAGGCTACTCTTGGAAAAATATAGGTTAAAAAACATGGCAAGGGGAGAATAAACAATGGACCTTGAAAGGGTTCTAAATGCCACATCAGTAGCCATCGTCGGGGCCTCTAGAAACGAGACAAAAAGGGGTTATCAGGCCATCAAGACCCTGCTAGAGCAAAAATTCGAGGGCAGAATCTATCCGGTGAATCCCAAGGAGAAGCAGGTTCTTGGCTTCAAATGCTATCCCAGGGTCTCTGATATAGAAGATTCAGTGGACTTGGCCCTTATTACCACACCAGCAAAAACAGTGCCCTCAATAATAAAAGATTGTGGTAAGAAAGGGGTAAAGGGAGCGGTCATCATTGCAGGGGGATTTAGGGAACTGGGGGCTGAAGGCAAGAGGCTCGAACAAGAGATGCTGGAAGTGGCCAGAAAATACAATGTTCGGCTCATCGGTCCCAATACCTCAGGGATAATGAACCTCAAGAATAATCTCAACCTTGTGGGTATCCCGGATGTCCCCAAGGGTGATATAGCCCTGGTGAGTCAAAGCGGAAACATGGCCTTGGCCCTTATCACAGAAGCTAGTATCAAGAGCCAAAAGGGTTTTTCCTACTACGTGGGAGTCGGTAATGAAGCGGATGTAAAGTTTCATGAATACCTGGAGTTTTTCGGAGAGGACCCTGATACAAAGGCCATCCTTATGTATGTGGAAGGTATGAGCGAGGGGCGAAAGTTCTTGCAGCAAGCATACAGGACCACTCTTCAGAAGCCCATTATCCTCCTCAAGAGTGGGAGATCTGCTGCAGGTAAGGCCTCTGCTGGTTCCCATACTGGGTCCCTGGCCGGAATGTCAGAGGTTGCACACACAGCCTTTGAGCGGGCCGGAATTATCGTGATAGATAACCCTGATGAGCTCTTTCCCGCTGCCGAGTGCCTATCCAGCCTCCCTTGCATCAGGAACAACAGTGTGGGCATCCTGGCCGATGGCGGGGGCCACGCGACCATTGCTGCTGACATCCTCACTGACCTTGGAGTCAGGATCCCGCAGCTAAGTGCCAAAACCCAGGCAAGGCTGAAAGAGATTTTGCCATTCACTGCCACAGTAAAGAACCCGGTGGATGTCGCGGGAGGAGCCGACGCGGATCCCTCTGTTTTTGCGGAATGCGCCAGGATCATGTTCAAAGATCATGAAATTGGGGG
>DQZA01000172.1 GCA_011042035.1 Desulfobacteraceae bacterium | reverse complement strand
CCAGGTAAGGTTCTTCGCGTTGCGTCGAATTAAACCACATGCTCCACCGCTTGTGCGGGCCCCCGTCAATTCCTTTGAGTTTTAACCTTGCGGCCGTACTCCCCAGGCGGAGAACTTAATGCGTTAGCTTCGGCACAGCAGGGGTCAATACCCGCTACACCTAGTTCTCATCGTTTACGGCGTGGACTACCAGGGTATCTAATCCTGTTTGCTCCCCACGCTTTCGGGTCTCAGCGTCAGTATCGGTCCAGAGAGTCGCCTTCGCCACGGGTGTTCCTCCCGATATCTACGAATTTCACCTCTACACCGGGAATTCCACTCTCCTCTCCCGTACTCAAGAATGGCAGTATCAAGTGCACTTCCGGGGTTGAGCCCCGGGCTTTCACACCTGACTTGCCAAACCGCCTACACCCGCTTTACGCCCAGTAATTCCGAACAACGCTTGCACCCTCCGTATTACCGCGGCTGCTGGCACGGAGTTAGCCGGTGCTTCCTCTGGCGGTACCATCAGATCCTACTGCTGTTCACAGCAGGACTTTTTTCCCACCTGACAGAGCTTTACAACCCGAAGGCCTTCTTCACTCACGCGGCGTTGCTGCGTCAGGGTTTCCCCCATTGCGCAAAATTCCTCACTGCTGCCTCCCGTAGGAGTCTGGCCCGTGTTTCAGTGCCAGTGTGGCTGATCATCCTCTCAGACCAGCTACCCATCGTAGCCTTGGTAGGCCATTACCCTACCAACAAGCTAATGGGACGCGGACCCATCCCTGAACGGCAACTTCCATGGAGAGGTCACCTTTCATCCCAGAAACCACAGCTTCTAGGACATTATCCGGTATTAGCAACGCTTTCGCGAAGTTATCCCAGATTCAGGGGTAGGTTACCCACGCGTTACTCACCCGTTCGCCACTTTACTCTCCGGCACTCAGTTGCCTGAGTGCCCGATTTCTCGTTCGACTTGCATGTGTTAGGCACGCCGCCAGCGTTCGTTCTGAGCCAGGATCAAACTCTCCAATTAAAGGCTGATAGGCTTGACAGCCTTTATTTGTTTGTTTTCCTGGGCCTGCAGCGGCACCACTATTTAGTTTTCAAAGAGCGAAACTACCCATAATTTTAGGCGCCCCTCATCAGAATGTCAAGCTGTTTATTGGGCACCTCTGTTTGCGAGACAAGCTTTATTTATACCTAAGAACTCTTAACAAGTCAAGAAACTTTTTTGTTTTTTTAATTTCCTCGCCCGTCAAAGAACCCTTTTATGGTCTTTACAATAAACTGTATCTCGTCTTTTGTCAATTCAGGAAATATGGGCAGTGCCAAAGTTTTTTGAGCGGCTTCCTCAGCCACTGGGAAATCTCCTCTCTTGTATCCCAAATAGTCAAAGCAGTCTTGCAGGTGCAATGGTACCGGGTAGTACACCTCAGTCCCTATTCCCTGCTGTCTAAGATAATCTCTAAGTTCGTCCCTACTATTATTTACCCATATCACGAATTGGTTGTAAATGTGTCTTTTTTCTTTTTCCACTGGTAAGCCAATGCGGCTCTCCAAGTCGGCCTGCGAAAAAAGCCGCCTGTACAGCTGTGCATTCCTCTGCCGTCCCTCGGTCCATTGGTCCAAGTACCTAAGCTTTACAGCCAAAATTGCTGCCTGAAGGGCATCCAGCCTGAAATTGCCGCCAATTATTTTATGATAATACTTTGGCTTTGCTCCGTGAATCCTTAAGCTCTTAAGACGCTCATAGGCAATCTCATCATTTGTCGTCACCATCCCGCCATCGCCAAAGGCACCGAGGTTTTTCGAAGGAAAAAAGGAAAAACACCCATAATTTCCCATGGACCCCGCACGCATAACCTTGCCATCAGAGAACTCGTATTCCGCGCCTATGGCCTGTGCTGCATCCTCTATTACAATTAACCCATGCTCCTCCGCTATTGATGTGATGGCCTCCATCTCCGCACATTGGCCATAAAGGTGAACAGGAATTATGGCCTTCACCTTTTCCCTTTCTGCTGGTCTCAGGCCCCATATTGCCTCTTCCACCAGGCTTGGGGTCAAGTTATAGGTAGTCCTGTCAATGTCCACAAAAATCGGCCTTGCTCCTACCCTTGCAATGGCTCCGGCTGTCGCGAAAAACGTATAGGGCGTAGTAAGCACGAAGTCACCTTGTCCTATCCCTGCTGCCATAAGCGACACAAGGATCGCATCGGTCCCTGATGACACACCTACTGCATACTTACACTGGCAATATTCAGCGATCTGGTTTTCCAAATGCCCAACTCGTGGGCCCAAAATAAATCTTTGTTCCCTAAATACCTCAAGTGCTACCTCATTAATTTCCTCCTCCAGCTGCGCATATTGCCTCTTCAGGTCAAGTAAAGGAACGTTCAAGATAACCACCTCCTGTGGATGACTTTTGGCCTTTTCTCATCACTTCGGTCTGGATAGATTGCACAGCAAGTCGGCCCTTCTTAGTGACCTTGCCCGGTTACTCAGTGATGGATATTCCCTTCATCTGAGAGAAAATGTTCCACGTTTTCAATAATTGCAATGCATGGCGTACTTGATTGTCTCTCTCTATGAGCTCCTTGGCCTTTTCCGTTTTTGCTGTCTTGCTTACGTCCTGTTTGCCCCCTTTCTCGGGCTTTTCCTTACTTTCCCCGGGCATGTGCCTTTCTAAATCCTCCTCCCTGAAAAAATGCTTCTCCGCCTTTTTCTCTTTCTTTTTCTTAGGTGGCACAAACGCAAGCTCTATGTCTGGTTGAATCCCGCTCAATTGAATGGACCGCCCGCTTGGGGTGTAATACCTTGCTGTTGTGAGCCTTAGGGCAGAGCCATCGGAGAGGGGAAGTATGGTCTGCACCGAGCCTTTGCCGAAAGTCCTTGTCCCTAGTATTACAGCCCTCTTGTTGTCTTGCAACGCACCTGCCACAATCTCGGCAGCACTGGCACTTCCCCCATTTACGAGCACAATCATAGGATAATTCCTCGTGCCGCCATCTTTGTGGGCTCTTGCAACAATATCCTGGGAGTGCTTGCGCCCTTTGGTTGTAACGATAACACCCGATTCAAGGAAATAATCAGACACCTCAATTGCCTGCGAGAGAAGGCCACCTGGATTATTCCTCAAGTCAAGGATCAATCCCTTCAGCATTCCCTCCTTTTCCAGTTTCTTAATGGCTGCGTCTAGGTCTTTGGCGGTCCTACTTTGAAAAGTCGATACTCGGATATAACCTATGCCTGGCTCCAATAAAAGGGATCTCACACTCTTTAATGGTATCACATCCCTCGTGATCGAAAAAACCAAAGGTTTCTTTTCCCCTTCCCGAAGAATCGTAAGTTTAACCTTGGTACCTTTTGGTCCTCTGATCCGTTTCACGGCGTCCATTAGTGTCATATTCTTTGTTGATTTTCCCTCAATCTGGATTATCTTGTCTCCGGCCTTGAGGCCCATTTTATACGCTGGGGTCCCTTCAATGGGAGAGACCACCGTAAGAATGCTATCCTTTATCGTAATTTCTATACCAATGCCAGTAAAGCTTCCCTTGGTCTCCAGCATTAGCTCTTGATACTCATCCTTGGTCATAAAAGAAGAATGCGGATCAAGGCTTTGGACCATGCCCTTTACCGCTCCATAGATTAGCTTTTTGGAATCCTGGGGCTCAACGTAATTTTCCTGGATCTGCCTGAGGACCTCTGTGAATATTTCAAGATCAGGATATGGCTCTTCAGTACCTGCTGTGACTGCCTTTTCCCCCCCGTTGAGAAATAAAGCACCAGTGATAAAGATTGACAATACCAAGAAATAAAAAAGTACCTTGAATTTATTGAGCTTCATTTTTTCACCTCTGCGAAGGCTGTTCCCAAAAACTAGTTTATGTAGCCGATGTTCATATTACTCTCATACCCCTACAAAATAAACTGGAATTATCTTCATCAATTAACCTTTAACTTTGAGCCATTTGAGGGGATCGACATTTCTGCCCCCCTTCCTGATCTCAAAATATAGGCTTGGTCCTATTCCTGAAATGGCACCTCCCACCTCACCTATGACCTCCCCCTTTTGCACCAAGTCTCCTTCTCGCTTGTCCCTGTTTGAAAGCAGCGCGGATATGGTGAAAAAGCGCGACCCATGGTTGATTATGATAACCTGCCCGTAGCCCTTGAGTTGGCCTGAAAATTCAACTTTACCAGGCAAAATAGCTCGAACTTTGGCCCCTTCTTCAGACCTGATAAATATACCTTTTTCAAGCTGAACCCTCTTCGATTTAAATAGCTTTCTCCCCCTTACAATGGTTCCTAATAGGGGCACCGGGAGCCTTCCCTTCAACTCCGAGATGTTTCTGAGTTCCAAGGGAGTTGAGGGCGTGCGGTCTTCGACTTTGACTATTGTTTCCTTGATCTGGGGATCCACCGATTGCAGTTCCCGGACGGCAGTACTATAGAATTCCTTCTCCTCATGGATCCTCATCAATTGAATTACTTCCTTTTCAACGTCCTCTCTTAGTGCTGCAAGGTCCGCCCTTCCTTGCTTTCTTAATGCATCGGTTCGATTTATCTCTTCCTTTATCCCTTCAAGCCTCTTGGCTAAATCATATTCTTGGGAAAAGATGGATGCAAGTTGCCTCGAGTCCTCTGCCATTAACCGGGAAAGATAGCCCGCCCGGCGCCTGAACTCATCGAGGTCCTTTGCTGTACAAAGAGCCCTCATATATCCTCTCCTCGCATATTTGTAAAGGTATACAAAACGCCTAGCTAATCTTTCCTCCAAAGTTTTTCTTTCCGTTTCCAGTTTCCTTAAGGTCCGCATCAGATTTCTAGACCTTTTGCCCAGATAGCCGAGGCTCCTTTCCACCTTCTTTATCTCTTCTTTTTTTGATTTAATATCATTCTCAAGATTACTCAGCTTCTCCAACAACTTCTTTTCCCTGAAATCGAAAATTTCGAGCTTTTTCATCACTTCTTGCATGCTGCTATTGCCGCCCTCACTATCCCGAGAGGCCTCACTGCCACTAAAGGCCAGGCTGGCAAACAGAGCACACACTAACATCACCACCATCCCGGCAACCATCTTTTTTCTAATGTGCACACATCCCCGCATATCTAGCTTCTTGCCATTTCAAAAAAGCTGCCAACAGCAATCAGACTACCAACAGCTCCCACCAAGAAACTCAAAACCACAATGGTAACTACGTAACTCCACGGGATAAACTGTAGATTTATAACGGCGACGTTAAGAAATATTGCTCTCTTGGCAGAAAAGGCCAAAAATCCCCCATACAGGGTAGCCATTGCCACCAGCGCACTGAACACCCCCTGGATCATCCCTTCAACAACAAACGGAGCCTTTACGAACCAGTCGGTCGCTCCCACCAGCTTCAGTATCTCAATTTCCTCCTTACGAGAATAGATTGTTAATTTTATGGTATTTGTCACAATAAAAAGGGCACCAAGGGCCAATAATCCCCCTACAATGAATCCTATTACTCTAATCATGTCTAGGGTGCCTTTAAACCTTTCTATCCATGCCTGACTATACTGTACCTCCTCTACACCCTGAAGCCCCCTGATCTCCTGGGCAAGCTCTTTCACTAGCCCACCGTGGTTTTTTGATGTAGTAATTTCGACCTCAAACGATGCAGGAAGAGGGTTCGTACTAAGGACGGTGAGAAATTTTGACTGCTCTCCTAGGGCATCCTTGAGTTCTTGGAGTGCCTTTTCTTTTGATATGTAGTGATATTGGTGGAGCTCTGGGTGCTTCTTGATGAATTGCTCAATCCTGTCTAGGTCCGCTTTCTCGATTCCGTCCTTTAGATAAACGGACATGCTCACAGATCCGCCCCACAACTGTACCCATTCGTATATGTTCACATAAAGCAGGGCAAACGCACCCAGAATAAGAATAGAAATTCCCATAGTGCTCATTCCTATAAAATGGGCTAGCCGATTGTTTCTTATGTTGTTGAAGGCCTGTCTTAGAAAATATACGAGTTGCCTCACAATTAAGCTTCCCCTAGAATCTCGCCACGTCGCAAAAGGATTTTTCTTTGGGCCGTCATGTCCAAGAGGCCCTTGTTATGGGTGGCAATCACAACCGTGGTGCCTTTCATATGAATGGTTTTAAAAAGAAGCATTATTTCTTTTGTGAGATCAGGGTCCAAGTTTCCAGTTGGCTCGTCAGCAAGCAGGAGCATGGGATTTTTGACAATCGCGCGGGCGATGGCAACCCTCTGCTGTTCCCCGCCAGAAAGCTGCAAGGGAAAAAGCGTCTCTTTTTTCTCAAGGCCTAAAGAACGAAGCGTTTGATGTGTTTTTTTCCTTACATAGGAAGGGCCTTCTCCCATAACCTCTAAAGCAATGGCCACGTTCTCGAATACAGTCTTGTTGGGCAGCAATTTGAAATCCTGAAAAACAAAACCCACCTTCCTTCTCAAGTAATCTAATCTCTTTTTACTAATTCTTCCCAGGTTTATACCATCGATAAGAATATGGCCGCTAGTAGGTCGGTCAGCCCCAAAAATTAATCTGAGTAACGTGGTCTTTCCCGCCCCACTTGGGCCCGTAATAAACGCAAACTCCCCTTTTCTGATATGGAGATTGATATCCCTAAGAGCCACACTTGCGCCAAAAGTCTTTCTCACATGAAACATGCGAATCATAGAATAAAGACCCTAGGTTGGGTGCCTGCAATTACGTCACCTTTTTTTAGATTCATCAGGCTTTTCATGGCCAAGGATAATCATTCTTTTCCTGGCGGCATCTTGTTTCTGCCTTTCCCACTTAATCCATTCTTCCTTGAGTTCCTTTAGTTCTGCTTCCGTCGCAGTGATTCTGTGCTTCTCCTCCCTCCTCCCTGAGGATTTCAGCCCATTCAGCAGAGCCTTTTTCTCTCTTACCATGGCCTTGATCTTTCTTAGCTCGGAAAGTGCCTTTTGCTCCTCTTCTGTGGGTATTTCAATCTTCCCAGGGCAAGAGTGAATCGGAAAGTTTGCCCTTTCGTCATTACTGTTCATTGTTTTTTCCAGCTTTTTTCAGGTTGAACAACGTGGCACAGACCTATTTATTTAAGCAGGCACCTTATCATTTAAGACTGTGTTTTTCCACCATGAAATTATTGGGCTTATGAGCTTGACCCTTCAATTGCCGCTTCATAATATAGGTAAACTTTGGTATATTTACATACAATGTCAGGGATAGAGATTTATCCTGATTTGTAAAACACCTTAATCTGTTGCTCACATCCATGGAAGGCGAATAGGAGACTGATTTATGAAAATATTTGATGGCCTAGAAGGGTTCTTGTGGATAAACCCCACTACAAATAATTGCAATTCCTACCTAATAAATGGACCAAAAAACATACTTATAGATCCTGGACACCACCACCTGTTCAGTCATGTGCTAGACAACCTATCATTGCTCTCCATGTCTTTAGAAGATATAGATATGGTTATCATAACCCATGGGCACCCAGATCATCTTGAGGCGCTAAGGCGATTTACAGGCTCTTCCACCACCCTAGCTATAGGTGAAAGGGAGTTCGAATTTATCAATCAGGTTGCCCCGCATTATGGAGAGGCCCTGGGAATCCCAAACTTTGAGCCCCATATTTTGCTCCGAGAAGGCCATCTAGAAGTCGATGGGATACAGCTCCAAATTATACCATCGCCAGGGCATTCACCTGGGTCTATCTGCCTCTATTGGCCTGATAAAAAGGCCCTTTTTACAGGCGACGTTATATTTAACGGAGGCATAGGCAGGACTGATCTACCAGGTGGAAATGGTGAACAGCTCAAGGCCAGCATCAGGAGGTTGTCGGAACTTGACTTGGAATACCTATTGCCTGGCCACGGAGACATAATAGTGGGCCAAACCCAGATCAACGCCAATTTCAGGGAAATTGAGGACTTTTGGTTTGGGTATATATGAGTTAGGCTTTGGGCGTTAGGCTTTGGGCGTTGGGCGTTGGGCGGTAGGTGTGAGGTATTAGGCATGGGGGATTAGGGGATTAGGGGATTAAGGAATTGCGGATTGAGGATCACCAAACAACAAATAACGAATATCGAATGTCGAATACTGAATGACGGTAAACGGTGAATAGTGAACAGTGAACCGTGCACGGTCAACGAAATCTAGCTCACTTTAGGCACTCATAACTCATAACTTTCTCTGCCATGACACCAAAGAAAAAAGTTAGAAAGCCTTCCATCGATTTTGATCTTCGGCAACTTGAAATATTTTGCAAGGTGGTAGAGCTCAGAAGCTTCTCAAAGGCGGCCAAGGAGGTCTACCTTGCACAGGCCTCTGTGAGCGAAAGAATAGCCACCCTGGAACAGATGGTTGGGGCCCGGTTACTCGATCGGCTAGGGCGAACTGTAGTTCCCACTGCTGCGGGCCAACGCCTGTACAAACACGCCGTCTCACTCCTTGAGATGAAAAGAAAAGTTTGTTTGGAAATGGAGGATTTCTTAGGACTAAAAAGAGGCGAAATCCGCATTGGGGGAAGCACTATTCCTGGCGAGTACATCTTGCCGAGGCTGATTGGAAAATTCCACCAGGCTTATCCAGGTATCTCCGTCACACTCTTTGTCGGAGACACGGAACAGGTGGAATCAAAGGTGGCCGAGGGACATCTGGAGATTGGTGTTATTGGCTCTAAGAGCTCAAGACCTAATATGTACCAAAAGGAACTGTGGGAAGATGAACTGGTAGTTGCCATACCCACTACCCATGAATGGGCCAAGCGAAAGGAGGTAAGTGTTGAGGAGCTCAGCCGAGAACCTTTCATCGCCAGGGAACGTGGGTCTGGAACTCTAAAGATGTTCCAGGATCATCTTAAACCATCAGGAAAGGTGGGTTTTGACCATTTCAATGTGGTTGCCTCCTTGGGATCTTCAACAGCGGTAAAAGAAGCTATTAAATCTGGGTTAGGTATTTCCGTCCTTTCTCATCGCGCTATTGAGACAGAGGTCAAAGCCGGCATCCTTAAAGAACTAAAGATTAATGACTTGCCTATTAGGAGGAAATTCTACCTAATTAGAGACCGCAGGAGAGCAGCCTCCCCCCTTTGCAGGGAACTAAGGGATTTCTTGCTTCAAACAGCCCAGTAGGATTGAGAGATGGAAGAGAAAAAGGAAGTCATAGATTACAGAGGTGATTGCTGAAAAGCGTATTTGGACGTAGGTCTATGTCTAAGAATAATGCCTCGGGGCGAAGATATCGAATTTATCATTGAGACTGAGAAACTGGAAAAAATAAAGAAAGTAGTCAAGCACAATGATGGCAAAATTGTAGGACACGAAAATCTGCCCGGGGCTGTAAAGTTAAGAGTTAGAAAGACATAAGCTTTAAGGTCCTTCCACAAAGTGTTGTGCTTCTTTCTTGAGCCAAGTGAGCCAAGCTTTGATAGTATGAAGTTTAAAAGTGCAAATTAGGCGTAAATACGGATCCCTTTCCTTTTTCTTCTGTGCTGTCAGAGAGGACTGTCTTTGTTGCAGTAACTCTGCCTGTTTCTCCACCAAGCTACGTCCCCATTGCATCCTATAATTCTTTATGAAATATAACTTGGCAAGGAACTCTATACGCATGTCCCTCACATGATCAGAAGGCAGCTTTGTCCATTGCTCAAATATCTCTCTTCCTTTTGGTGTTAGGGAAAAAATTCGTTTGGAAGGCCTGGTCTCCTGGTGCTTTACCGAGCCTCTCACCAGCCCCATTTTTTCCAGCCGCTTTAATACTGTGTACAACTGGCTTGTACCCACATACCAGTTATGTCCAAGGGATTCTTCCAAGAAGTTCATTATTTCATACCCATGCTTGGGTCCTTGGAACAATGAGCCTAATAGGACGTATTCTGTGGCTGGACGGGTTTTCATTTTTTCCAAAGGAGTCAGAAATTAGTAGTCAGTAGTCAGAATAATTAATTCTTTGTATGTGCCCCGTTCACCGAAGCAAAATATCAAATGTGAGGTTAATTTTCGATGCCCTGATGTCAAACTCTCGTCAACACGGCATTGAGGAGGCTCCACTCATTAAACAAGCGCGGACTCCCCCTGATAAGCCATCCTTCTCCAATTTGCAATTTGTCATTCATTCGACATTTGGATCTTGGCGTTTGGCATCTCTACCCCTTGCCTTATTTTCCAAACGGACAGACCGGATAGTGGCATTTCTCACAATTAAGACACATGCCTCCATGGGCCATTTCTGCCAAATCCCTCCTGGTTATCCTTTCCCCAGCTAGCACACGTGGTAACATGAGGTCAAACACTGTAGCCTTGTAGTAAAGAACGCAAGCTGGCAGACCCATCACGGGTACACCTTTGACCTGCGCATAAAGGAACATGGCCCCGGGGAGTACCGGGCTTCCATAGGCCAGATCGGTGGCACCCGCATCATTTATTGCAACACGGCTCACGTCATCCGGGTCCACACTCATTCCGCCTGCCACAAGCACAAGTTGAATACCCTTTTCAATGTAACCCAGTATGGTATTCCTGATAATGTCTTTGTCATCGGGACAAAACGAGATTTCTTCCAGCCGGCAATCAAAGCCTGCCAGCTTTTTTCTGAGAATTGGAGCAAACTTGTCGTTTATCCGGCCATAAAACACTTCGTTGCCCGTAATAACAGCACCCGCCTTCATCCTTGAGAATTCCTTGACCGAAAAGATCCCTCCAGCTTTCTTTCCCACCGCTACTGCCTCGTTAACAAATTCTTCTCGTATCACCAAGGGAATCGCCCGCGTACCCGCGACGATGTCCCCCTTGCGTACCACGTCATTGTTATGCCTGGCCGAGCACATGACATCCGGGACCATGTTAAACTCTATCAGGGCCTCAACATTGATCTTTAATAAACCCGTAACCGAGGCCTTCAAGGCTATCTTTCCTTCTGCCGGATTTCCGTCATGCTCAACGTTCCTCCCGCACAGGGCGTCTGCCATCATCAATGCAGCATCGTCTTCATGATACTCACCTTCGGAAATATGGAGCACAAAGAGATGCTCTTTACCCAAGCGCCTGAGGTGTTCGAGCTCTTCTTCCCTAACAATATGCCCTTTTTTGAAGGCAGGCCCCTTGTATTGGCCCGGCCTTATCTCCGTAATGTCATGAGCAAGCACCTTCCCGACCGCCTCTTCAACGGGGATAATTTCAGCCATTGATGAAAACTTATTCTTTGCAGCAGCTTCCCTCGCCATTATAGATCACCCGATTTTCTACTTTGATATATTCTATTTTAGAATATTGAATACCAGAGTAAAGCCGCCTTGTCAAAAAAAATCCGCATCCTATTCGGAATGCGGGGCCATACCTCCATAGGGCAATTATCAATTACCCGCTATTTAAACGGTTAAGAAATTCAATTCCTTTCGTTTCGCCCAGCTCCCCAGCCCTTTCCCAATCCCGCTTCGCCGCTTCCTTGTCTCCGCGCTTCCATAGCAAGAACCCCCTAATAACCAGAGATTTCCCATCCTCAGGTCCAAGGGCTAGGGCCCTATTGTAATCCTCGAGTGCCTCCTCCAGAAAGCCTTCTCTGGCATAGGCTAGGCCGCGATTGTGATAAAACAAGGCTACATCAGATCGCAGTTCAATGGCCTTCGAATAACTGTCTATGGCTTCGGAGTACCTGCACATTCTCAACAGGCAGTTTGCGGCATTATAATGCAGCCACGGATCATTCTTCAAGCTCTCTAGGGCACTTACATAGTCTTCAATAGCCTCTTCGAAACGTCCCAATTTCCCGTAAGCCGTTCCCCTTAGGAAGTAGGCACTGCTATCATTTGCGCGCAGATCAACGAGCTTCTGGAAATCATCAAGCGCCAATTGGTATCTTCCAAGGTATTTCAAATAGGTGATACCCCTGTTCCTGTAAGCATCAGAATAATTCTCTTCCAATTCGATCGACCGGGTATAGTCCTCAATGGCGTCCTCAGCCCTGCCAATCTTGACCTTGCAGCTCGCCCTGTTATGGTACGGAAGAGGACTGAACGGATCTAGCTCCGCGGCCCTTGAAAAATCCTGCAATGCTTGTTCATACTGCATGAGGTGAAAATATGCGGCTCCCCGATACACAAGGGCCTCAAATTCTCTCTTATTCTTCTCCAACAGGGAAGTATATATCTCTATCGCCCCTTCATAGTCCCCCGATGTGAGGAGTTCCTTTGCCTTTTTGAATTGTTCCTCTAATTGTTCGTCTTCAATCGGCCCTTGTTGCTCGGCTCCTCTCCCCAGTTCAGCCTTTATCTTTGCCAGCTTTACCTCCTGCTCTAACCTTTGTACCTCTCGCAGGGCCTCTTCAGCTTGTGATTTTGCCTTATTCAATTCCTCTATCTTGTTGTCAATCTCCTGGACAATGTTAATGGCCTGCGAAATTTCCTGGGGATCTGCAACCAGGCGGGCCTTCAAGTAATAGGTCTTACCATCGAGCTTCTCTTCAACAATCTCTCTTGCAATGAGTTCCTTTGCCACGCTAAGCAATTCGCTGTCGCTTAGATTAGCTGAGCCGGTAGGTGTCTCCAGCCTGATAAAATGGGCAAGTTCATCGAGGGCTAGCTTGTCAACGTTAGAAAGCGCAGCGGCCCTATATGCCTCAATTCCTCCGAGGCCCATCTCTCTTGTCCTATGTTCCTTTTGAAAGGTGAACGTGCCCGCAAGCGATGAACCCCCTGCCATGAAATACAGAGCTACGTTTGCCAGGATCCTGTGATAATCCCCATTCGGACCGAATGTCGTTTCCTGGCTACTCGTCATATCTGGCATCAAGATTAATCTCTTTCAACTTTGAATCCATTAAACTGCCCAACACTACCTCAGCGCAGCTTTTCTCTTGCCCTTTTGCCCATTCCTCGGGATAGCGTGCTCCGGAGACTGCCCTTCCGTGCCCGCTGGATGAAACTCGACCCCATACTTATCCAGAAGATCCAGCATGGCCTCCTCCAATACATCGTTGATTGGCCGCTCCAGATCAATGGCAAGCTTCTTGAACTCCTTGAGGAGATCGTTCCTAACCTGTGTGGAAAGCATCTTCTTTTTCATGGGTTGAATTCATATCATATTGATTATTTGATGTCAAGCAACTCTTTTATCAATATCCTCATTTTTATGATATTATTGATTTCTATGTTATTGTCTATATCTTGTTCACAATATCAAGATAACATGATCCCTTGATATCACTCCTTAGCTTTTATTACTGGGTCGCTAGCTCAATTTGAATGGCACCCACAATCTTGCATTGCAAATTTGGTAGAAAGTCGTAAACTTAAACATGAAATGGGAGTGAATCCATGTGCCTTTTAGTTGTGGCCTACAAATTTCACCCGACTTACCCGTTGGTACTCGTAGCCAACCGCGATGAGTACTACGACAGGCCCACTGCGCCCGTTCATTTCTGGGACGATGCCCCTGAGCTCCTTGCGGGCAAAGACCTAAAAGGCGGAGGAACATGGCTTGGCATTACGACATCTGGCCGGCTCGCTGCCATAACAAATTATCGTGATCCTCGTAACCAAAAGCCACGAGCCCCGTCACGGGGCATGCTGGTGAGGGATTTTCTCCTTGGAAAAGACAGCCCCGTCCACTTTCTAGAACCTCTGAAAAACAAGGCAGGGCAATATAATGGATTCAACATCATAGTAGGGGACATGACAAACCTATACTGGTACTCAAATAAGGGCCCTGGAATAATAGCCTTGGAAAGGGGTGTTTTCGGGCTCAGTAATCATCTGCTCGACACTCCATGGCCCAAGGTGCTAAGGGCAAAACAGATGCTATTAGACCTTCTTAGCAGCGATGGGCTCCCTCCCGATGAAGCGTTTTTCAACCTTCTTTCGGATCAAACAAAACCTCAAGACTCAGAGCTGCCTGATACTGGGGTGGGTCTTGAATGGGAAAGAATTCTCTCCCCCATATTCATTAGCAGCCCGGTATATGGGACCCGATCGTCCACTTTGATATTTGTGGACACCAGAGGAAATGTCCGATTTGTAGAAAAGACCCATGATCCGGGGGCACCCCCTCCAACAGTGCGGGAATTTCAGTTCACCCTTGATTCAGGATCCTAGCATCACTCACAATGCTATACCCTTCTCTTTTAGCTTTCCCATAAAAAGGCTCTTAATCTCTTCCAGCCTTTCCTCGCTCTGGGCCTCAAACCGCAGCACCAGCACCGGCTGTGTATTGGAGGCCCTCACGAGACCCCATCCATCCCCAAATAACACCCTGGCTCCGTCAACATCAATGACCTTGTAGTCTTTTTTAAACTCCTCTGCAAGTTCCGCAACCACCTGGAACTTCCTCTCTTCAGGGCAATCTATCCTTATCTCGGGCGTGTTGAGCATCTCCGGGACGCCCTCCAGTAAATCCCGCACGGACTTGTCCGTATTGGACAGAATCTCCAGGAGCCTGGCCCCAGCATATATTGCATCGTCGTAACCAAAATATCTTTCCGCAAAGAACAAATGGCCGCTCATCTCCCCTGCCAGCAGGGCTCCTTCCTCTTTCATCTTGTCCTTTATCAGCGAGTGACCGGTCTTCCACATTATGGGCTGCCCCCCGTTCTTTTCTATGTCATCATAGAGCACCTGGGAGCATTTGACCTCGCCTATGATCTTGGCACCTGGATACCTCTTGAGAAGGTCACGGGAAAAGATTATCATCAACTGGTCTCCCCAAATTATCCTCCCCTCCTTGTCAACAACACCAATGCGGTCGGCATCTCCATCAAAGCCAAAGCCAACATCTGCATCTGTTTCATTTACTTTAGAAATGAGGGCTTTCAAATTTTCTGGGATAGTAGGATCTGGGTGGTGGTTTGGGAACCTGCCATCTGGATCACCGAAAAGAGATATAACCTCGAAGCCCATTCCTTCATAGAGTGGCTTTGCAACGGGCCCTCCGACCCCATTGCCCGAATCAATCACAACCTTCCTCTTGTATTCACCAATCTGGATGGTTTTTTTCACATAGTCAATGTAGGGCGTAACCACGTCAGCCTGATCCATTTCACCCTTTCCTTTTGCAAAGGCCCCGGATTCAGCTATTTTCCTAATTTCTTGAATCTCGGGCCCATATATGCTTGCCTCGCCAAGGCATACCTTGAAGCCATTAAATTCAGGAGGATTATGGCTACCTGTAATCTGGATACCCCCTT
>DQZA01000047.1 GCA_011042035.1 Desulfobacteraceae bacterium | reverse complement strand
TTCCGTAAGCTTGGCATGGGCCGCGGCAAGCCTTGCAATGGGCACCCTTGGAGGCGAGCATGACACATAGCTCATCTTTATGTGGTGGCAGAACCGGATGGAGTCGGGGTTTCCACCCTGCTCACCGCATATGCCTATCTTCATGTCAGGCCTTGTCTTTCTCGCCCATTCACAGGTGATCATCATCAGCCTGCCCACACCCTTTATGTCCAACACCTCAAAAGGATTGTGCTGCAAGATTCCCTTCTCCTTGTAAAGGGGTAAAAACTTGTTTTCTGCATCCTCTCTTGAGAAGGAAAAGGTGGCCTGGGTAAGGTCATTCGTGCCAAAGGAGAAAAATTCTGCCAGTTCAGCGATGCGTCCAGCCCTCATGCAAGCCCTAACTACCTCGATCATAGTCCCAAACTTGTAAGGCACGTTGATCTTGTAGTTCTTCTCAACATCCTTGTGGATTTCCGTGACATACCTGTGGACATACTTGAGTTCCTGCAGTGTGCACACCTGCGGCACCATAATCTCAGGAACGATCTGCCCTCCGTCTTTTAAGTGCTCGGCTGTTGCCTCAAGTATCGCCCTGATCTGCATGCTGTAGATTTCGGGATATGTGATCCCCAGCCTCACCCCCCTGTGACCCAGCATGGGGTTTATCTCCGCCAGTGCCCTGACCTTCTTCAGCATTTGCTCCTTGGCCTCTATCAGGTCCTCAGCCAGATGCTTGTCCTTAAGTTCCTCTAGGCCCCTGGTTATCATCTCCAGATTGGCCGCGTACCTTTTGTGAAGCTCTGGGTCCAATAACTTTAAGGTTTCGGGAAGTGCGGCCATGCCCTCCACCGTCTTTCTCAGCTCGCGCAGACGCGCAATCTCATTTACAAGCTCCTCGGCAGAAGGCAAAAACTCGTGTATCGGAGGATCCAAAAGCCTAATGGTCACAGGCATGCCGTCCATGATTCTAAAAATCTCTTTGAAGTCATCCTTCTGAAAAGGTAGCAACTTATCCAGTGCCGCCTGTCTCTCCTTGGCATTTTCGGCCAGTATCATCTCTTGGACGATGGGCAGCCGCTCTGGATGGTTGAACATGCGCTCGGTTCGGCACAGCCCTATTCCCTTGGCGCCATATTTTTTGGCCTTTTCCACGGCCTCTGGGGTATCGGCATTTGCCATGACCTCCAGTTCACTGATCTCGTCGGCCCATTCCAATAGCACTAGCAAGTCCTCCACGAATTCCGGCTCTATGGTGGGAACTTGCCCGAGGTAAACCTTTCCGGTGCTGCCATCAATGGTAACCACGTCGCCCTCCCTCAGCACTACGCCTCCCACCACGGCCTCCCTGGCCTGATGGTCAATGGTCATGGGCTCGCATCCAGAAACACATGGCTTACCCATGCTTCTGGCCACCACCGCTGCATGTGAGGTTTTTCCGCCACGGCTTGTGAGAATACCTTGGGCTGCAAAAAAACCATGAATATCTTCGGGCTTGGTTTCCTCCCTGATCAGAATCACCTTCTCGCCCAGCTTTGCCTTGGACTCGGCCCTATCCGCGTCAAATACCAATCTTCCTGAGGCAGCACCAGGAGATGCGGGTAATCCCTCTGCCAGTAGCTGGGCCTTGGCACTGGGATCAAGGCGCGGATGAAGAAGCTGAGCCAGCATGTCTGGTTGGACCCTCAGGATCGCTTCCTGCTCGGTTATGAGCCCTTCGTTCACCATGTCTATGGATGTCTTGATGAATGCCGCGGCATTCATCTTTGCGTTTCTGGTCTGTAGACAATAGAGCTTTCCATTTTCTATTGTAAATTCAAAATCCTGCACTTCCTTATAATGCCTCTCCAGGGTATGCCTTAACTTTTCCAGCTCGCGGTAAACTCCAGGCATCTCCCTGCGCAATTCTCTTATGGGCTTAGGTGTTCTAATTCCTGCCACCACGTCTTCACCCTGGGCATTGACCATGTATTCACCATAGAGCCTATTTTCACCGGTGCCTGGATTCCTCGTAAAGGCTACCCCAGTCGCACTTGTTTCTCCCATATTGCCAAAAACCATTGTGCATATATTTACTGCCGTACCATTTGCCATATCAGGGGTGATGTTGAATTCGCGGCGGTAATCCACCGCCCTCTTTCCCATCCAAGACCTAAAAACTGCCTCCACAGCCGCCTCGAGCTGTTCATAGGGATCTTGGGGAAACGGCCTCTTTGCCTTTTCCTCTATAAGCTTCAAAAACTCTGAGCACGTTTCCTTAAGTGAATTGGCATCCAGGTCAATATCATTTTTAGCTTTATATTTTTTCTTTATTTCATTGAAAACTCTATCGAACTCTTCATCACTTATATTCAAAGCCACTGACCCAAACAGTTGTATGAGACGTCTGTACGAATCATAGGCAAACCGCTCATTGTTTGTCCTTTTGGCCAGCCCTTTGACCGTTTGATCGTTGAGGCCAAGATTCAAAATAGTATCCATCATCCCCGGCATGGAGATTGCCGCACCGGAGCGCACCGAAACAAGAAGTGGATTTTTCGAGTCTCCGAAACCCTTACCCGTTTCCTTCTCAAGGGCTGCCATCGCGTCTTTGATCTGTTTCTTCAACTCAGGATCTAGTTTCTTTTTCTCCTTCGAAAGATAAAAGCGGCATGCCTCAGTTGTGATAACAAACCCGGGAGGAACAGGCAGTCCGATCTGGGTCATTTCACATAAATTGGCACCCTTGCCTCCTAGAAGCTGTTTGTTCTTTCCGTCACCTTCTTCAAATGAGTAAACGTATTTTTTAGGACTCATCACTTCCTCCCTGGTTGCGTTTCCTTACGTATTCCAACAGATACGCCAATCCCAACATCAAAACCGCAAGCCCCACCACCTTTGGCGCGGGAGTCTGCTTGAAAAAGAATCGACACAAGAAAAATGCAAATAGTCCGGATAGCAACGCCCTGATAACGAATATTTCAAACGATCCCATCAATTCGGCCCTCGCCCCTAGTTCCTAACCGCAAAGCAAAGTCGGTAACGTGGAAAAAAGCAGTTCACGACGCACAATCATTTGAGGCATTGAATTACCTGGCAAGTGCTATAGCTTTCTAAAAGGGATAATCTGCCCCTTCTTTGCCCCTTCCTTTTTCCCTTTCTCTTCCCCTTCAGGCTCAGGAGGTTTACCTTCTGGTAGAGCTCTTTTTACCTCCTCAAGCCTCATGGGAATACCCCCCATGGTAAACGGCTCGCCATCAATGTATGATTCCCTTAAAATCCAGGTTACGGGATGCGCAGGGATTGTGAGCAATAGCAGGGTAATTTGATACCAGTCCCTCTTGACATCTGGTTCGATGCTCTCAATACGGCCATATACAGCTGGCTGATTATCATAATAAATCAAGACAACCTCTCCTATATTCCGCATAGTCCACCTACTTATTCACTGTCTTTAATGACGCTCGAGGGATCAGTCCTTATACGATCCAGTTTTTCCTCAAAACTCTTTCCCAAATCCACGCCCATCTGCTTGGCGCGCCATTTTGCGTGGAGTCCTATGTTGCGACTATCTCTATAAAAGCTATCCTCTTTCTGGGCCCTTGGGTCATAGCTGGCCAACCGATCTGACTCACTTGTGTGATAAAAGGCAAGAGAAATCAATCTCTTGAGCTTTCTTCCGTTGCACTTAGGGCAAGCAAGATCACCTTCTTCATCAATATTCAAAATAAGAGCTTGAAACACTGCTTTACAAGCCCTGCACTCATATTCATAGATAGGCATTTTGCCACCCCCTATGTGCCAATTTGGCCCAAACAGAGCCCCCCTTCCTCGATTTATAGTGTCATCATTTTTGAATTTCAAAGACGGCGAGCTAAATCGTGGTCTCAGTTAATTCAAATATTCAAATCAAAAATAATACTATCTTAATTTACCATTGCTGGCAAGTCACCTTTTTTTGACTATGTTGGATCCCAGTAAAAACTAATTGACTCTTATCAATTGAGCAATGTCCGAAATCTCCGTGGTTTTATCCTTGACAGCGTAAAAGAAATTGTGGCATGTAACAGAATTCACAAATTGACTTAATCAGAGCCAAGGCTCGAAATAACACAAATTCCCCAATCAAATAGACTGGTAGGAGAAAAGATTATGGCGTCCAAGAAAGCAATAGGTCGGGTACTAGTAATCGGGGGAGGGATAAGTGGAATTGAAGTCTCGCTTTCTTTGTCCCGCGTTGGGTATGGAGTTTATCTCGTAGAACGTATGTCCTCATTGGGCGGAATGATCCCCAATTTACAAAGACTATATCCAATATGTGCGTGTTGTAAACTCAACCCTAAGATAGCTTCATGCGAGCAAGATCCGAACATTAAAGTCCTAACAAATAGTAGTGTACTAGCAGTTTCTGGCACAAAAGGTGATTTCACCGTAAAACTGCAAATCAATGGAAGGAAGCAAGAAATTAAGGTTGGATCTATAGTTCTCGCCTCCGGAGTAAAGGCCTTTGACCCAAGCCTGTATGACACATACTCATATGGCCGGTATCCCAATGTCATTACCAGCGTGGAATATGAGCAAATGCAAAAACCTTTAGGTCCAGAAGGAGGGCAAATAAAGAGGCCCTCTGATGGAAAAACACCACAAAAAATAGCATGGCTTCAATGCGTAGGCTCAAGGGACATAAATACGTGCGACGCACCATATTGCTCAACCGTCTGTTGTATGTATGCCTTGAAGGAGGCAGTCAACACTAAAGATTTCGACCAGGACATAGACACTACTATCTTTTACATGGACATGAGAACCCATGGAAAAGGTTTCGAAAGGTATATGAACGATGCAAATTCCAGGGGTGTAAAACTAATAAGAAGCCGCATTCATACTATTGATCTAGTTGATAATGAGGATCTTTTGATTACGTATGTGGATGATAAAGGGGCATTACAGAAAGAAAAATTTGAGCTGGTGGTTCTCTCAGTTGGGCTCAGGCCTTCATCAGAGGCAGTGGATTTAGCTCGAAAAATGGGCGTGAAAATTAACACAGAAGGGTATATTGAAACCCGGGCTTTCTCTGAGGTGCAGACTAATAAGGCGGGCATTTTCGCGTGCGGAGGTATTACATCCCCCGAAGATATCAAGGGCTCAATTACCCAGGCCAAAGCGGTTGTCTCGGAAATTTTATCGTTCCTTAAGCCATCACCTTTAACCAAGGAATACAAATATCCTCCTTTAAAAGATCTGGATCCTGCTTCAAAAATATTGTTCGCCTACCATATCCCTGAGGGAACGGACGCTCACCTTGGCAAAAGGGCAGAAAAAATCGCTTCCAATCTCAATGGGGTTGTGAAAGCAGTGCGGCTCGGAGAGGATCTATTGGGCGACCTTCGTAAGAAATTGAGAGAATCAAAGGCCAATAAGATCGTCTTTGCTAGCTGTTCTCCAGATATCCATAAGGCGATTTTGGAAAAAGCACTGAGATTAAATGGCCTGAATCCTTATTTGTACGAGACCGTCGATCTAAGAGTTGTCAGTGAGAAAGATGCAGGCCCACAACTCGAGGATCGCGTTCGGGCCGCCATTGCCAGGGCCGAGTTTCTTGTGCCCCCTCCTTTAAGAGAAATTGAGGTTTTCAAGCAGGCCCTGGTAGTAGGTGGTGGGCTGGCAGGGATCCAAGCTGCCCTCTCAATCGCCAAGAGTGGATATGCAGTCACTATTGTTGAGAAGACTGATAAGCTCGGAGGGCATTCCCGCCACGTTAAGAGCAATTGGCGTGGTGAAGATACTCAAAAGCACCTGGATAAATTAATCGATGCGGTTAATAAGAACAAAAAAATCAAAGTGCTATTAAATGCAGAAGTGAAAAGAAATGTAGGCTCGCCAGGACATTTTGCAACCACGGTCAGGCAGGGAGATACGGACATAGAGATCTTACATGGTGTAACTGTGTTGGCAACAGGCGCAAATCCTTTGCAGCCAAGGGAATATCTGTATGGTCAACACAGAAATGTATTTATATGGTCAGAGCTTAGCCAAAAACTATTGGAAGATCCTTCCTTCTTTAAGGATAGTAAGGCGGGGGTGTTCATCCAATGCGTGGGATCCAGGGAACCAGATAGACCTTACTGCAGCAACTTCTGTTGTACATTCGCCATTAAGACTGCTATTGACTTGATGGAAATAAATCCCCAAATGCAAATCTACATATTGTACAGGGATATTCGTACATTCGGATTCCGAGAGTCATTGTACCGCCAGGCAAGAGAAAAAGGTGTAATATTCGTGAGATATGAACCTAGCGCTAAACCTCTGGTGACCGCTGATAATCCCCTGTCCAAATTGCAGGTGACGGTGAGGGATCACGTATTGAATCAGCCAATCACCATTGAACCTGACTTTATTTCTCTTCAAACCGCTATTGTGCCAGAGGCTAACCCACAGATAGCTGAAATCTTCGGTGTGGATCTTGATGAAGACGGATTCTTTGCCGAATCCCCTGAAAAGCTTAAGCCCGTGGAATCCACCAGACCTGGGGTCTTCCTGGCAGGTCTTGGCCATTACCCAAAAGACACTGAAGACTCCCTAACCCAGGCGAAAGCGGCAGCGGCAAAGGCAGTTGAAATATTGAGCCAGGACACCGTTGAAATAGGAGGCCAGGTTGCAGAGGTCCACCCAGAAAAATGTGCTGTGTGTTGCACATGCGTGAGGACCTGCCCTTTCCATGTACCCTATATTGATCATGATAAAGGCGCAGCGTACATCGATCCAGGGCTATGTGAAGGGTGTGGATTGTGTGTAGCCGAGTGCCCTGGCAAAGCGATTACAATGGTAACATGTAGTGACGAAATGCTTAATGACGCCCCTGCATTCTTGCTCGGGATATCATAGGGCTCTGCCATTGAGAAAGGAGAGCAATAAAATGAATGATTTCGTACCTCAAATTGTTGCTTTTTACTGTTCAAATTGCGCTTCAGCAGCAGCAGACGTGGCTGAAGGCCTCAAAAAGGAACTACCCAATAATATCAAAATAATTAACGTACCTTGTACGGGCCGGATTGAGATCTTACACCTTCTTAAGGCCTTTGAAAAAGGGGCAGATGGAGTATATGTGGCAGGCTGTCAGGAAGATAGCTGTAGATACACAAGCGGAATAATCAAGGCAAAAAAGCGTGTCGAATACGTTAAAAAGCTCCTTGAGGAGTTAGAGATTGAACCTCAACGAATAGAGGTATTCTCCATGTCCGCTTCTAGAGGGCAAGAATTCGCAGATACAGGCGCTAAGATGATCGAAAGGATCCGTTCCCTAGGTCCAAGCCCAGCTAGAACGTAGAAAGCGGCTCAAAATACAAGGCCTTTTTAGTTGATGCCAAAAGGCAAGATACGTTGAACCAATAACACATAATTAAAATATTCCAAGGGGTTACAAGATGATTGTTGCCGAGCAAAAGCCAATAAAAGAAGTATGGGAAATGGTCAAAGACTATGAAAAGGTGCTGGTCATAGGCTGCAAGGGCTGCGTGACGGTCTGCAATGTCGGAGGAGCCAAGGAAGTAGGTGTACTCGCCTCCTTACTAAGGATTGCAGCGAACAAAAATGGCAAGACAATGGAGGTGGGGGAGGCCACACTCGAGAGGCAGTGTGATCCGGAATATATCGAAGAGGTAAGGGACATAATTGGAGAGTATGATGCAGTGGTCAGCATAGCTTGCGGTGTGGGACCCCAATTTTTGTCAGAAAGGTATCCTCAGTCTCGGATTTTTCCTGGCCTAAACACCAAGTTCATGGGAGGAGCTATTGAGCATGGTGTTTGGTCTGAAAGATGTGCTGGATGCGGGACTTGCGTTGTCCATTATTTTGGTGGGCTTTGTCCCATTGCCAGGTGTTCCAAAAGCCTTCTCAACGGCCCATGCGGTGGCTCATCTGGCGGCAAATGCGAAATTTCTAAGGAAGTAGATTGTATCTGGGACCTCATTGTAAGAAAACTTATGGAGCAGGGGCGCCTAGATGAGCTTAGACAATTTAGGCCTCCTAAAGACTGGACAACTGCACGGGATGGCGGCCCCAGGACAATGATCAGGGAGGAGCTTGTAAAATGAGTGAATACAAGTCAGGGAGTAATCTTGAGAAGGTGCTTAAGGCCGGCCACTTCGCTTTCACAGGTGAATGCGGTCCTCCTCAGGGTGCAAATGTTGAAAAACTAAAAGAAAAGGCCCAGCATTTAAAGGGCATGGTTGATGCTGTTAACGTCACCGATAATCAAACAGCGGTAGTAAGGATGTCAAGCTGGGCTGCTTCTTTGATCTTACTACAAGAGGGGCTAGAGCCCAATTTTCAAATGGTATGCCGCGATAGAAACCGGTTGGCCATTCAAAGCGATATATTGGGCGTGTATTCCCACGGTATACGCAATATGCTCTGCCTATCAGGTGACCATCAAAAGTTCGGCAATCACCCTCAAGCCAAAAATGTTTACGACATTGATTCTATGCAACTAATACACGCCGTGAAAACCATGAGGGATGAGGGAGTCTTTCTCAATGGAGAGAAAATAGATGTCCCGCCTAGGCTCTTCATAGGAGCAGCTTGCAATCCTTTTGCTGACCCTTTTGAGTTTAGGGTGTACCGCCTAGCCAAAAAGATAGATGCCGGTGCCGACTTTATCCAGACCCAGTGCATTTATAATATGGACAAGTTCAGGGAATTTATGAAACGAGTGGTTGACATGGGTCTGCACGAAAAATGTTACATTCTCGCAGGTGTCACACCCATGAAAAGTATAGGTATGGCTCGATATATGGCAAAACAAGTTCCTGGTATGGACGTTCCTGATTCCCTCATCAAGAGGCTGCAAGGAGCAGGAAAAGGAAAAGTTGCAGAAGAAGGCATAAAATTTGCGTTAGAACAAATAGAGGAATTCAAAGAAATGGAGGGAGTAGCCGGAGTTCATCTTATGGCTATCGAGTGGGAGCACAGGGTTCCGGAAATAGCTGAAAGGGCTGGAATGCTGCCACGACCTAAGCTATAGGTAATGCTTGATGATTCATCTGACGCCCGCCCACTAGAGCGGGCGTTTTTATATACCCCACCTTACCCCCTGTTCACTAATACCATCCCGATATTAACCAACACCAATGCGATGACTAGGTTTGCGTGAATAGGCTTGCCATGTTTGCGCCCAACACCATAGCAAGTATCAGGAGCACCAAGATGGGCTTCCAATCAAAGTCATTGTTGGGGCAGGTCTGTTTCTCTCTCAGGTCCTAACTTCCAATCGAAAATTTGCAGGAACTTCTAAAGTCCCACGAAAACTATATTGCCAACTTAGCTCATACTCGGGGAGAAGGAATTTCACGTTGACACGAGCGTTTGTCTCTAGTAATTTTTATAAATCATAACTACTTGTGGCATGTGCCGGTTCGCTGAAGGGCCCCCTTTCCTGTAGATAAAGGCGGGAGTCATGGAAAGGAGAGCCTTTTATTATTGATCTGCCACCAAGATTATGGGGTATGAATTGACAATTACTCTAGTGGTACTAGCTTAATTTGTAGCATTGGCAGATTTCACCGGCCCCAACGCAAAATATAAAAGAGAGAAACAGAAAGGGCAGAAAATGAAGACGGACGTTGAGCAATTAACATCTACCAGCAAGAAACTCTCCATTGAAATTGACGCCTCTGAGGTGGACAAGAGGATAAACCAGGCCTACAAGGAAATCAGAAAGCGGGCCAAAATTAAGGGGTTCCGACCAGGAAAGGCTCCACTGAAACTCCTCGAAAGATACTATGGTCAACAAGTGATTGAGGATGTTCAAAAGGAACTGATCAGCGAGACATTCCCCAAGGCACTTCAGGAATCGGACCTCACTCCCCTAAGCTTCCCTATGCTAGAGAAAGGTTCTGTGGAAAGAGGCAAGAGCTTTAAGTACACGGCCATCATGGAAGTGCGGCCCGAGATCCAACTGGGTGAATACCTAGGCGTCGAGGTTGAAAAGCAGCAAGTGACAGTCACCGATCGAGACGTTGACGAGCGCCTTGAGCAAATCAGAAAGGCCCACGGCAAGCTCACACCAGTTGATCCAGATAGACCCGTACACGAGGGTGACTATGTAATTGTGGAATATGAAGCACTCAGCCAGGGTGAGCCCATTGAGGGTGTCCGTTCTACTAATTTCATGATCAAGGTGGGAAGTGGCGACTTTCACCCTGATCTTGAAAGAGGGCTTCTCGGTGCGCAAAAAGGTGAGGACAAAGAAATCCACGTGGATTTCGAGGCCGACTATTACCATAATCTTCTGGCTGGAAAGCCCGTTGATTTCAAGGTAAAGATTGTAGACATCAAACAAATGGAATTGCCTGAAATTAACGCAGAATTTGCAAAGCGCCTTGATCCGAGCCTCGAAGACGTTGAAGCCTTAAAGGCAAAGGTTAGAGAACTGATCACGCAGGAAAGAGAGCGAGAGGTCGAAAGAGAGGCCAAGACGCAGCTCATGGAAAAAATCTCTGAAGGCCTGGAGATTTCGCTACCCCAAAGTATGGTTGAAAATGAAATCCTCGATAGCATTGAAAGCGTGAGGCAGGATCTCTTGCGAAGCGGATCGAGTCTTGAAAAGGCAGGCTTATCTGAAGAGAGACTCCGCCAGGACTTCAAGCCAATGGCAGAGAAAAGAGTTAAGAATTCCCTCATCCTCACCGAAATTGCAAAAAAGGAAAACATTTCGGTATCCGATGAAGACCTTGATCAGGCTTTCCAGGACATCGCCAACGCTACAGGCCAGGAAGCAGAACCCTTGCGTCGCTATTACGAAGCCAGAGGACTCATTGATTCCATGAAGCAAAGGTTGCTAGAGCAAAAAACATTGAATTACCTATTTGAGCATGCTAACATTATTATTCGAAAGCCTGCTGATCAACCGGCAGAGTCAAGTAATTCCAAAGATAAGGAGAACAGTTAAAGGTCATGCTGATACCAATTGTAATTGAGCAATCAACCCGCGGTGAAAGAGCTTATGACATATATTCAAGACTACTCAAAGACCGAATCATCTTCATGGGGGAACAGGTTCACGATGGTATGGCAAATACCATAATAGCCCAAATGCTCTTCCTCGAATCAGAAGACCCCGATAAGGACATAAACCTCTATATTAATTCCCCTGGCGGATCGGTTACCGCTGGACTGGCTATCTATGATACAATGCAATACGTAAAGCCAGATGTGGCCACCATTTGCATGGGCCAGACCACTAGCATGGCGGCCCTACTCTTAGCGGCCGGTGCTAAAGGCAAACGCTATGCCCTGCCCCATGCCAGGATAATGATTCACCAGCCATTAGGTGGTGCCCAAGGCCAAGCCACGGACATAGATATCCACGCCAGGGAGATACTTAAGATTCGGGATCTGCTCAATCAAATTCTGGCCAAACACACGGGCCAGGATATTGAGAAGATACGACAGGATACAGAGCGCGACTTTTTCATGAGCGCTCATGAAGCCAAGGAATATGGGATCATCGATAAGGTGATCACCAGCAGGGAGATTCCAACAACAAAGAAATAATAGGATTGTGCTATGCCAAGAAAAAACGATTCGAATGGGGATTTACTTTGCTCCTTCTGCGGTAAAAGCCAGGATGAGGTAAAAAAGCTCATTGCTGGCCCGTCGGTTTACATCTGCGATGAGTGTATCCAACTCTGCAATGAAATAATTGCAGAGGAATATGCGCAAGAGGCCGAGCAAGAAGGGGCCGGACAGTTACCAAGGCCCTCTGAAATCAAAGAAATTCTTGATCAGTATGTTATCGAGCAGGAAAGGGCCAAAAAGATCCTTTCAGTTGCAGTCCATAACCATTACAAACGCATCAATACAAAGGTCGACATGGAAGGTGTTGAGATCCAAAAGAGTAACATCCTTCTAATCGGGCCCACAGGATGCGGCAAGACACTGCTCGCCCAGACCCTTGCAAAGATATTGAAGGTCCCATTTACCATAGCTGATGCCACTACCCTCACCGAAGCCGGATATGTGGGGGAGGACGTGGAAAATATCATTTTGAACCTGGTCCAGATGGCCGATTACGATGTTGAGGCTGCAAGCAAGGGCATTGTGTATATCGATGAGATAGACAAGATTGCCCGCAAGACCGACAGCCCTTCCATAACCCGCGATGTCTCGGGGGAAGGTGTTCAGCAGGCATTGCTGAAGATAATTGAAGGGACCCTTGCTAATGTGCCTCCCAAAGGCGGTCGTAAGCATCCCCAGCAAGATTTTGTAAAGGTTGATACAACAAACATCTTGTTTATTTGTGGCGGAACATTCAATGGCCTTGACAAGATTATTCAAAGCCGCATCGGCAAAAAGGCCATGGGCTTTGAGGCTGACATTGGCACCTCAGACCAAATGAAAATGAATGAAATCATGCCACTGGTTCAACCTGAGGACCTTATCAAGTTCGGCCTTATTCCTGAATTCATAGGCAGGATACCCATACTCTCCACGCTTGACGAACTGAGCCTTGACGCCCTAGTGAGAATTCTCACCGAGCCTAAGAATGCCCTTGTAAAACAATACAAGAAGCTATTCGAACTTGAAGGTGTTGAATTAAAGTTCACTGACGAGGCACTACTGGCCATTGCTAGAGAAGCTGTAAATAGAAAGTCTGGCGCCAGGGGCCTGAGGGCCATCATGGAATCCGTGATGCATGACATCATGTATGATATTCCTTCCACCCCCGGCATACGGGAGTGCATAATTGGCGAAGAAGTAATTACCAAGGGCGAGCGCCCTCTTCTACTTTACGAAAATCAAGTGGGGTATGCGTAGTACCATGTTTAACTTAAAGAAGGATCCCAAAGACTTCATTAGGGACGAAACCTTTTTCTACCCTTTGCTTCCCCTGCGTGACGTAGTTGTATTCCCAAACGTGGTGGTGCCACTTTTTGTGGGAAGGGATAAATCCATCAAGGCATTGGAATATGCCATGTCCCACCAAAAGGAAATCTTCCTGTCCGCGCAAAAGGACGCAAAGGTGGACAACCCAAGTCCCCGGGATATTTTTAGCCATGGCACCTTGGGCAGCGTCCTGCAGCTCCTCAAGTTGCCCGATGGTACCGTGAAGGCCCTGATTGAGGGAAAGTTCAGAGGGAAAATTGAAAACTTCCTGGGCGACCAGGAATTTTTCATGGTGGAGGTTCGCAGGCTTTATACGAGGGGCGAAATTAACCTTGAGACAAACGCCCTCGTGCGGACAATCACCTCCAGCTTCGAGGAGTATGCAAAGCTAAACAACAAGATCAGCGAGGAAATTGTAGCCACGGTTACCTCCATAGAGGATCCTGAGCGCCTCGCTGACACCATCGCAGGACACCTTGCCCTAAAGGTTCGAGACAAACAGGAACTCCTTGAAACCGAGGAGCTAAACAAGCGTCTGGAAAGGCTATTTGAAAAACTGCGCAACGAGATAAGCATCCTCCGCCTGGAACAAAGATTGCGGGCCCGTGTTAAGAAGCAAATGGAAAAGACCCAGAAGGATTACTACCTCAATGAGCAGATGCGGGCCATTCAAAAGGAAATGGGTGCAAAAGATGACTTCAAGGCAGAGCTAGAGGAACTGGAAAAACGCATCAAGCGTAAACGCCTTCCCAAAGAGGCCCATGCCCGCGTAAAACATGAATTCAAGAAGCTTAAAATGATGTCACCCATGTCTGCCGAGGCCACAGTGGTCCGGAACTATATTGACTGGATCCTGTCCCTCCCCTGGTACGACAAGACCAAAGAGAAACTCAATATCGAGGAGGCAGAGGCCATACTTGAAGAAGATCATTACGGTCTTGAGAAGCCCAAGCAGAGAATACTCGAATACCTGGCCGTTCAACGACTAACGAAAAAGGTGCGGGGGCCAATACTCTGCTTCGTTGGTCCTCCTGGTGTTGGTAAGACCTCCTTGGCCCGATCTGTAGCAAGGGCTACGGGGAGGAATTTCGTGCGCCTGTCCTTGGGCGGTGTAAGGGACGAGGCTGAAATCCGAGGGCATCGCAGAACTTACATCGGAGCACTGCCGGGCAAGATTATCCAGTATCTCAAGAAGGCAAAATCAAACAACCCGGTTTTCTGTCTAGACGAAGTGGATAAGATGAGTACTGATTTTCGAGGCGACCCTGCTGCAGCCCTGCTCGAGGTGCTTGATCCTGAACAAAACTATGCCTTTAATGACCATTACCTCGACCTTGACTATGATTTATCAGATATTCTATTCATAACCACCGCCAACACCTTGCATAGTATCCCTCTACCCCTGCAGGACAGAATGGAGATCATTCGTCTGCCCGGCTACACTGAATTGGAAAAACTCAACATCGCCAAGCAATTTCTGATCAAAAAACAGATTGAGCAAAATGGGCTTAAACCAGAAAACATCACCTTCACTGATAGCGCCATACTCAACATCATAAGGCTTTACACTAAAGAGGCTGGGGTAAGGAATCTCGAAAGGGAAATCTCCTCCATATGTCGAAAGGTGGCAAAGGAAGTGGTGAAAAGGGGCGAGGAGACCAAGATCCAAATTACAGCCCGCTCTTTACACAAGTACCTTGGTGTTCCCAAGTTCCGTTATGGCCGCACCGAGGAAAAGGACACCATCGGAATGGCAACGGGCCTTGCTTGGACAGAGGTGGGAGGAGAACTTCTTCAGACCGAGGCCACTGTGATGCCTGGAAAGGGCAACCTGGTTCTTACGGGCAAGCTGGGCGAAGTGATGCAGGAATCGGCCCAGGCTGCCCTTAGCTATGTCCGCTCCCGTTCCAGGCTGTTGAAGCTTCCTGACAATTTTTACGAGAAGGTTGACATACACGTCCATGTCCCTGAAGGCGCAATACCAAAGGACGGCCCATCTGCTGGTATTACATTGGCAACCGCCATTGTTTCGGCCCTCACCAGACATCCTGTAAATAGGGATATTGCCATGACTGGTGAGATAACCCTGCGGGGACGGGTATTGCCCATTGGTGGACTGAAAGAGAAGATCCTAGCCGCCCACAGAGGTGGTGTAGGCAAGGTCATTATCCCGATGGAAAACAAGAAAGACATCGAGGAAATTCCCAAGAAAATTTTGAAGAAGGTGGAACTCATCCTGGCAGAGCACATGGATGAGGTGCTTCGGGAGGCGCTGATATTGGGCGAAGGGGAGGAGCTTTTTGCCACTGAAAAGGATTACGCTCCCTTCTGCGTGGAAGAGCTGATGAGAAAAGAAAAGGCTCCCTCTGCAGAGATCACAGCTCATTGAAAAGAGACACAGCGGTGGGTTGACAACTTGCGGCCCAATTGCTAGAATAATAACTCTTGCGTAGGCGGATAGCTCAGTGGGAGAGCATCGGCCTTACAAGCCGGGGGTCGCAGGTTCAAATCCTGTTCCGCCTACCACAACAAACCCGCGGGGGCGTAGTTCAGTTCTGGTTAGAACGCCGGCCTGTCACGCCGGAGGTCGCGAGTTCGAGTCTCGTCGTCCCCGCCATT
>DQZA01000215.1 GCA_011042035.1 Desulfobacteraceae bacterium | reverse complement strand
TCCATTGTAGCTGTTTCTGGGCTGGGCTTACGTTTCAGCAAGGCCAATTGTTGCTGAGCTTCATAGACCTGAGTCTTCAGGGAAATAAGCTCAGTCTTTAAGCCTTGGATTTTCCTTGTCTGACCGTTGTACTTGACCCGAAGCTGCAAATACTGATTTACTGCCACCAGGCTAATGATCACGTAGGCAACAAAAAACAAGAAAGCAAACGTCAAAAGCCTGGAAGAGACCTTGAAGCGCCTTACCCTGCCCGTACCCCTTACCACCATGAAATTGAGGTCAGTGGATTTAACCCCAGGCCTCCCCTTGTCAGATCTTCTCGCCACCCTGTCCTCACTTCCATATCCAGAATCCTTGATTACTACCCGAACACCCTTTGGAAAATCTCATCCACATGTTTCAGATGGTATTTGATATCAAAAAGCTCTTCGACTTCAGCCCTGTCAAGGTACTGCATGATCTCCTCATCCTTTAATATCAATTCCTTGAAAAAATCTTCTCCTTCCCAGGCCCTGAGAGCATTTCTCTGCACCATTACATAGGCCTTCTGTCTCTCAATACCCTTTTCTGCCAATTTCATCAGTACCTGTTGGGAAAATACCAATCCCTTGGTAAGATTCATGTTATACGCCATTTTGTGAGGATGAACCACAAGCCCATCAACAATGCCTTTGAGCCGGTTCATCATATAATCAATCAGTATGGTACTGTCAGGGGCTATGACCCTCTCAACTGATGAATGACTAATATCCCTTTCGTGCCACAGGGCCATATTTTCCATTGCAGCCATGGCATTGGCTCTCACTACGCGGGCAAGGCCGGAAATGTTTTCACAGCCAATGGGGTTCTTCTTGTGTGGCATTGCAGATGACCCCTTTTGGCCCTTTGCAAAGGGTTCTTCTGCCTCCAGAACCTCAGTGCGCTGCAGGTGCCTGATTTCCACGGCAATCTTTTCAAGGGTGCCAGCCAAGATGGCAAGAGCGGTAAAATACTGGGCATGGCGATCGCGTTGAATTATCTGGGTTGAAATGGGTGCGGGCTTCAGGCCAAGCTTTTTACATACGTATGCTTCAACCCTGGGCGATACATTGGCGAATGTGCCTACAGCACCCGATATCTTTCCGTAACTTATCATATCAAGGGCCTGTTCCAGACGGCGCACGTCTCGCGCCATCTCCTCATACCATACCGCAAGCTTTAGCCCCAAGGTAATGGGCTCGGCATGGATCCCATGGGACCGGCCTATCATGGGGGTATACTTATGCTCCATAGCCCTTTTCTTGATCACCTCCATAAACTCTCTGGCCCCCCGAATTATTCGCTCCATGGCCTCCTTGAGCAACAACGCAAAACTTGTATCAAGTACATCAGAGGAGGTGAGTCCCAGGTGTATGTACCTGGAATCAGGCCCGATATGCTCTTCCAGATTGGTGAGGAAGGCTATGACATCGTGTCTTGTCTGCTTTTCGATCTCAAGGATCCTTTCGACCTCAAATGCAGCCTTTTGCTTGATGGTCTTCAAGGCCTCTTGGGGTACAATACCCTCCTCGGCCATTGCCTCACATGCCGCTATCTCAACGTCCAGCCATTTGGAGTAGCGGTTTTCATCCTCCCATATTCTTCCCATCTCCGGTCGCGTGTAGCGCGGTATCATTATCCTAATCCTCCTAGAGCCCCCAAAATCGCTTTCATAAACGCCGGCAAGTCATCTGGCATGCGGCTTGTTATTAGGTTTCCGTCCACTACAACCTCGCGGTCAACCCAATTTGCCCCTGCATGCACCAGGTCATCCTTGATGGCAAAAAACGATGTCACCGTCTTTCCTTGGAGCACCTCGGCTGAAGCAAGCATCCAGCCTGCATGGCAAATGGCGCCCACAACCTTTCCTGCCTCGAACATGTCCTTCACAAGCTTTACCATCTCGGGGTAACGGCGCATATGATCGGGGGCGTATCCTCCGGGGATCACCACACCACTGAATTCATCTGTTTCTACCTCACCGGCATTCATGTCCACCTTTGCCCTCGTCCCTGACTTACCAACATATTCTCTGGCGCTCCCTGATCCCACCACTACTACCTCCCCGCCTGCCTCTTTTAGGCGATAAAACGGATACCAGAATTCAAAATCATTAAACATCTCCTCCACCAGGATCATCACCTTTTTCCCATTTAGTGCCATGGTCAACCCTCCTCAACACCTTATCTATCAATCGCAGGTTATCATTTGCGGCCACCAGCCGTTTTGATGTGTTGTAACATTTTCGATGCAAAACTGACAAGCATCTATCAGGGGGACCAGGGATTTGTGCAAATTTTCCCAAGCATGTGAATCACTTAATAAAAACCACAACATGGAAATCCTTTGAGAAATTTTTCCCTTGACAATTTAATAGGTTAGCCTTTATAAACCACACTACTCAAATTTACCATTCTGTCATTTTTTGACCAATGTTTTAATTAGATTGAGGCGACTATGAACACGAAAAGTTCTCCAGTAGGGTCTGTATGCGTAATAGGTGGTGGAATTGCAGGGATGCAGTCTGCCCTGGATTTGGCCGACGCAGGATACTTCGTCTATCTCATAGAAAAAACACCTGCTATCGGCGGAGTTATGGCCCAGCTTGACAAGACCTTTCCAACCAATGACTGTGCGATGTGAATTCTCTCACCCAAACTGGTCGAGGTCGGCCGGCACCTTAACATAGAGCTCTTAACCCTTTCCGAGGTCGTAGCTGTCAGTGGCGAAGCTGGCAATTTCCAGGTGGAGGTGCTCAAACATCCCAGATTTGTGGACATGGACAAGTGCATCGCCTGTGGAACATGCGCTGAAAAATGCCCCAGGAAGGTAGACGATGAATACAACGAAGGACTCGCCAAAAGAAAGGCCGCTTACGTACCTTATGCCCAGGCTGTCCCTCTCAAGTTCGCCATAGACAAGGACAATTGCATATATTTCCAAAAGGGTAAATGCCGGGCGTGTGAGAAGTTCTGCCCTGCTGGCGCAATTAATTTTGAAGAAAAAGAAGAACGCCTGACCCTCAATGTGGGTGCACTCATTGTTGCCCCTGGTTTTGAAGAATTTGATCCTGTCCAATATGACACATACAATTACACCTCTTTTGCCAATGTGGTAACAAGCACGGAGTTCGAGAGGATCCTCAGTTCCACTGGCCCTTACCAGGGGCATCTGGCCAGGCCCTCTGATAACAAGGCGCCTCAAAAGATTGCATGGCTCCAGTGTGTGGGCTCTAGGGATGTTAACAGGTGCGATAATCCCTATTGTTCCTCGGTGTGCTGTATGTACGCTGTAAAGGAGGCCGTCATAGCCAAAGAGCACTCGGATGTGGAACTCGATACTGCCGTCTTTTTCATGGACATGCGGACATACGGCAAGGACTTTGAGAAATATTACAATAGGGCAAAAGACGAACAGGGAGTCCGATTTATAAGGTCCCGGATTCATTCCATAGAGGAAGACCCTGAAACCAAGGACCTGATCTTGCAGTACGTTGATGAAAAAGGCCTTCTGCAAACAGAGATATTTGACCTAGTGGTGCTCTCAGTTGGCCTCACCACGCCAAAATCGCTCATAGATCTGTCAGAAAAAATAGGTATAGAGCTTGACGAGGATAACTTTGCCCAGACCATTTGTTTCAGGCCGGTGGAAACCTCTAAGCCTGGTGTATACGTATGTGGAGCATTTCAAGAGCCAAAGGATATCCCATATTCAGTTATGGAGGCAAGTGCTGCGGCCTGCGAGGCAAAGGCCACCCTGGCTGAGGCACGAGGAACCCTTGTAAAAGAAAAGACATATCCGCCCGAAAGAGATGTCTCTAGTGAGCCCGCTCGCATAGGGGTTTTCGTGTGCAATTGTGGCACAAATATAGGTGGAATCGTTAATGTGCCGGAAGTAGCCGAATATGCCAGGACATTGCCTGGCGTAGTATATGTGGAAGAAAACCTCTTCACCTGTTCGCAGGACACCCAGGACAAGATGAAAGAGGTGATCCAGCGTGAGAATCTAAACCGGGTAGTTGTTGCTGCCTGCACCCCCCGCACCCATGAACCGTTATTCCAGGAAACCCTGCGTGATGCCGGGCTAAACAAGTATCTGTTTGAGATGGCTAACATTCGAAACCAATGTTCATGGGTACACAGCAAGGAAAAGGAAGCTGCCACCACAAAAGCAAAGGACCTGGTGCGCATGGCTGTAGCCCGGGCCCAGCTCATAAGGCCACTGCCTCAGCCAACAATATCGGTCGAGCCAAAGGCACTAATCATTGGTGGCGGTATAAGTGGTATGGCCGCTGCCCTGGGGTTGGCTGAACAGGGATTTAAGGCCTATATCGTGGAGCAAAGCGAGCAGTTGGGTGGCAATGCCCTGATGCTCGCTGAGACCTGGCGTGGAGATCAAGTGGCAGCGCAGTTAGGCGAAATGATAATGCAGGTGAAGGAGCACCCCCTTATTGAAGTATTCACCGGCGCCACAATAAAGGAATCGTCAGGATTTATTGGGAACTTCAAGACTGTCATTACACAAGACGGCAAGGATTCTGAGGTCGAACATGGTGCTGTAATAATTGCCGTGGGCGCCGAGGAGTATAAGCCCAATGAGTACCTCTACGGCCAGGACCAAAGGGTTATGACCCACCTCGAGTTTGACTCGGCTTTTAAGCAAACAGATGAGCGGATCAAGGGCGCAAAAACAGCCGTCTTCATACAGTGCGTAGGTTCCAGGATACCGGAAAGGCCATATTGTTCCAAGGTCTGCTGCACCCATAGCATACGCTCTGCCCTTGCACTGAAAGAGATGAACCCGGACATGGATGTCTTTGTTCTTTACAGGGATATTCGGACCTATGGCCAACGTGAAAAGATTTACCGCAAGGCACGGAGCAAAGGAATAGTCTTTATAAGGTATGACCTGGATAACAAGCCTCAGGTTTTACAGGAAGGCGAAGGCATTTCCATCGAGTGCCTGGACCCAATACTGGATCGGAAAATCAAGATTCAAGCAGACCTTCTTGTCCTGGCATCTGCCATAGTACCACGCAACAATGAGCACATCGCCCAGTTATTTAAGCTGTCGCTCAATGAGGATGGATTTTTCATGGAGGCCCACGCCAAATTAAGGCCAGTGGATTTTGCAACAGACGGAATCTTCCTTGCTGGCATGGCCCATTACCCAAAGCCTATCGAGGAAAGCATCGCCCAGGCAAAGGCAGCCGCTTCAAGGGCATCCGTAGCGCTGGCAAAGGATCAGATTACCGTGGAAGGTGTGGTCTCTCACGTTAACGAGGTTATGTGCAGGGGATGCGGCAAATGCGTGGAGGCCTGCCCATTTGGTGCAGTCAACCTTGTTGAAAGAGAAGATGGTAAAACAGTCGCCAGGGTTCAAGAGGCACTGTGTAAGGGCTGTGGGGCCTGTGCTGTGGTATGCCCCACCGGTGCTGCCACAGTATTTCACTTTGAAGATGCGGAAGTCCTCACCATGGTAGAGGCCGCACTTAAAGGCTAATAGGAGTCTTAGATTATGTCAGAGGAATTTGACCCAAAAATTGTTGTGTTCGCATGTAACTGGTGTGCTTATTCGGCCGCAGATTTGGCCGGCGTTAGTCGACTCCAGTACCCCCCAAACCTCAGGATTATCCGTGTGATGTGCTCCGGGAGGGTAAACCCCAACTTCATATTAAAGGCCTTTGAAGGCGGGGCTGACGGCGTTATGGTGGCTGGCTGACACATCGGTGACTGCCATTACCTGGATGGTAATGTAAAGGCAGAAGGTATGTTCAAAATGGCCAAAGAGCTTGTGGGCATACTGGGTATAAATCAAGACAGGCTCAGGCTGGAATGGGTCTCCTCTGCCGAAGGCGCGAGATTCGCTGAGCTGGCCACCGAATTTACGGAACAAATAAAAAAACTTGGTCCTTCTAGACTGAAACAGGCGGCCTGAGAAGGCCTGTCCATCACTTTGAGGCGAGGTTATGGCTGAAATAGCAGAATTAATTCAAATGACTAATACCCACTTTTGTCTTGACTGTGGCGTGTGCACTGGCAGTTGCCCTGTGGCGAGGGTTTTCTCGGATTTTTCGCCCAGACAAATTATCGAGAAATGTCTGTATGGAATTGAAGATCTTTCAGATGAAAACATCTGGAATTGCCTGACCTGTGCACAATGCAGTGTCCGGTGCCCAGCCAACATTAACTTTCCTGAATTCATTCGCCTAATGCGGGATGAAGCTTACAGTAAGGGCTACAGTGGCACCCTTACCCACAACGGAATGCTCCATACCATTTGGTCGCTTCAGACCAAAGGGATCACCCAGAACAGGACCTTCTGGATAGGGGACGGGAAAACAAGTGAAAAGGGTGACGTATTTTACTTTGTAGGCTGCAGACCTTACTTTGATGTAATCTTTAGGGACATAAATGCAGGATCCATTGAAAACTGCAAAAATATCCTGAAGATACTGAACGCCTCGGGAATTGAGCCGGTGGTGAGCAACGATGAAAGATGTTGTGGTCATGATGCCCTGTGGAATGGAGATGAAGAAACATTTAAGAAGTTGGCGGAAATCAACATCGAAATAATAAAGGCATCAGGGGCCAAGAAGGTGGTGTTCAACTGTCCGGAAGGGTACCTTACCTTCAGGGACTTTTATCCAAGGTATTTTGGCGACCTTGGGTTTGAACCTGTACATATCATTGACTTTTTGACCGAGAAAATTGCCGATGGGGCCTTGGAGCTATCAGAGTTCCCTGAAGTGGTGACTTATCACGATCCGTGCCGACTAGGGAGGCTGTCAGGAATATTTGATCCGCCGAGAGAGCTCATTAAATCCATACCTGGCATTGAACTAAGGGAAATGCCTAGGTCCCGAGAAAATAGTGTGTGCTGTGGCACCAGCGGATGGATAAATTGCTCAAATTGTTCCAAGGAGATTCAGGTGCAGCGGCTGTCCGAGGCCTCTGCAACGGGTGCGTCCACCCTGGTTACAGCATGCCCCAAATGTCAAATCCATTTCAGGTGTGCAAAGTCGGCTTTTGATCTTGATATTGAGATAGTAGATCTCTATGACCTTATCTCCGAGCACCTAAAGTGATTAACACTATATTCTTGAGTGCGATTCAGCACCAAGGTCTGGAGGGTTAGAACCGTGAGTAACGAAGTATTAATAATAGGCGGAGGCATCGCAGGCATCCAGTCCTCGCTGGATCTGGCAGATATGGGCATCAAGGTCCACTTAGTGGAAAAATTGCCAAGCATCGGTGGAAAGATGGCCCAGCTTGACAAGACCTTTCCCACCAACGACTGTGCCATCTGAATACTTTCGCCCAAGATGCTGGATGTCGGTCGACATCCCAACATTAATCTGATGGCCTACAGCGAAGTGCAAAAGGTAGAGGGCAGCATCGGGGCCTTTAAGGTGACGGTGCGCAAAAAGGCCCGTTATGTGGAAGAGGACAAGTGTACTGGTTGTGGCGCATGCGAAGAAAAGTGCCCAACGGTGGTTCCCGATGCCTTCAATGAAGAACTAGGAACCAGAAAGGCCATATATGCCTATTTTGCCCAGGGCATTCCCTCCACCAGGACCATTGATCCAGACCATTGCAGGCAGTTAAACGGCAAGAAATGCGGGATATGTAAAAAAACGTGTCAGGCTGATGCAATCAATTTTGACCAAAAGGACCAAATTGTTGAGCTTGACGTGGCAGCCATTATTGTAGCAGCAGGCTATGACGTATTTGATCCTTCCCGCATCCCTGAATACAGGTACAGGGAAATTGCAAACGTGGTTACGGCCATTGAATTCGAAAGGTTGCTTAGCGCAAGTGGCCCTACCGATGGACATGTCTATAGGCCCTCAGACATTGCCGCAAGGGCAAAGATCGAACAACTAGAAAAGACTCTCAACAAGACAACCAAGGCTCTCAAGAGATATGAAGAAAAGTTTGGAGAGGCTAGCGAGGATTTTTACAAGAAGTTTCAAAATGGCCAGTTCTCGGATGATGAGGAAAGAAAGAAGTGGGCCTCAAGATATGAGGAATATTTGGGAATAAGTGGGCCCTTGCAAGAATTGAAGAAACAGGCTGAGGGGTTTTCCTCAGCCAAAAGGCTTGCCTTCATCCAATGTGTAGGCTCCCGGGATTTTCGTTTTTATCCATTTTGTTCGGGTTACTGCTGCATGCATTCCATTAAAGAGGCCATCATCGCGCACGAGCATGAGCCTGAGACCACCTCGGCCATTTTTGGAATGGATATTAGGGCAGTTGGCAAGGGCTTTGAGGAGTATAAAATCCGGGGTGGAAATCAGTCTGGTATTACGTATGTGCGAGGCAGGGTTGCTGAAATAATGGAGGGCGCAAACCATAATCCCATCGTGATTTATGAAGATACGAGGGAGCGCAAGGTAAAAAGCCAAGAATTTGACATGGTAATACTGGCCACTGCCTGTGCACCAACAAAGGGCCTGCCAGACCTTGCCAAGGTCCTGGGTATAGAACTGGATGATTATGGATTTGTCAAGACCAACCCCGTGTCTCCTGTGGACACCACAGTGCCGGGGATATATGTATGCGGGTGTGCCGAATCGCCCATGGATGTGCCTGAGTCTGTTGCCCAGGCCTCGAGCGCCGCAGAACGGGCAGCAGAAGTTATATCTTTACAATCTTTAAATAAGGAGAGCGCCGTTGCCTGAGAAAAAGGATGAAGAACTCAGAATAGGTGTATTTATTTGCCATTGTGGCTCAAATATCGCTGGGTATCTAGACATGGAGGCACTGGAGGAATTCACAAAGGCCCTGCCTCATGTCGTTTTTGTACAGCGCAATCTATATACCTGTTCAGAGGGCGGAATAAACGAGATTAAGAAAGGCATAGTTGAACAGAATCTGAACCGCGTTGTGGTGGCATCGTGCACACCAAGGACCCATGAACCGCTATTCAGGAATTCGTGTGCCGAGGTCGGCCTGAATCCTTATCTGTTCGAGATGGTAAACATCCGCGACCAGTGTTCCTGGGTCCATATGCAGGAAAAGGAGGATGCCACAGAAAAGGCCAAGGACCTTATCCGTATGGGGGTCGCAAAGGCGGCCTTACTGCAACCCCAGGAACCCATAATGTCAGAGGTAACCACCAGGGCTCTTGTGCTAGGAGGTGGCATCGCTGGCATGACTGCGGCGCTGGCACTTGCTGACCGTGGCTACGAGGTTGTCATTGTGGAAAAGCAGGACAGGCTTGGTGGCATGATGAACAATATCAACAAGCTTGGCCCTTCTATGATAAATGCCGACGAACTGGTGTCCCAAAAAATAAAGGCCATTGATGAGCATCCCAAAATAACGGTATTTACCAACTCTGAGCTGGCCGCTGTCAAGGGATTCATAGGCAAGTACAAGGTGGACGTGAAAACGGGCACTGGAACCAAAAATATTGACATAGGTGTGATTCTGGTTGCAACCGGAGCAAGCGTATTTACCCCAAAAGGACTGTATGGCTACGATGGCAAGCACGTAATCACCCAGCTTGAGCTCGAAGAAATGATGAAGAAGGGCCTTGATCCTTCTATCAAGAACGTCGTTATGATCCAGTGTGTGGGGTCAAGAAATGAGGACAGGCCTTATTGCTCCCGCATATGTTGCCAGGTAGCGGTGAAAAATGCCATCCTTATTAGGGATCAGAACCCGGAGGCCCGAGTAAGCATACTGTACCGAGACATGCAGATGTACGGCGTGGAAAACGAGGAAATGCTCCGGACCTCGAAGGCCCGCGGGGTCCGGTATATCAATTACTCACCAGAGAACCCACCAAAGGTGGAAGAAGAGAAGGTGCAGGTCTATCACCCGCTGCTGGGTGAAGAGCTTGAACTTCCTGCGGACCTGGTGGTACTGGCAACGCCCCTGGTGGCCCGAGAAGATACTCACGATTTGTCGCAGCTTCTCAGAGTGTCCATTGATGAAAACGGGTTTTACCTTGAGGCACACGTAAAGCTCAGACCTTTGGATTTTGCCACAGATGGAATATTCCTTTGCGGAAGTGCCAGGTACCCTGCCAATGTGCGGGAGGTGGTTGCCCAGGCCCTCGGCGCTGCATCCAGGGCCTCCATACCCTTGAGCAAGGGGTCTGTTGTGGTGGAGCCGATTATCTCCGTATTGGCCAACGAGGACGCATGTCGGGGCTGTGGCCTCTGCGCGGCCCTTTGCCCCTATGGCGCACTGGAAATCAGAGAAACTGAAAAGGGGAGAAAGGTCCATGTTATTGATGTTGCCTGCAAGGGATGTGGGGTATGCGCTGCTACATGTTATCAGCATGCACTGACCATCAATTCTTACACGGATGATCAAGTAACAGCCCAGATTGAAGCCTTTCTGGGCGGATGAAGTGAGGAGGTCTTCCATTGAGCGAGTTTGTACCAAAAATACTGACCTTTTGTTGTACATGGTGAGGATACTCTGCCGCTGACCTGGCTGGAGTTTCCAGACTGCAATATACACCTGAGGTAAAGATTGTCCGCATAATGTGCACGGGCCGGATAGATCCGGTGTGGGTTGCAAGGGCGTTGAAAAGGGGCCTCGACGGCTTCCTCATTGTAGGGTGCTATTTCGGCGACTGCCATTACATAAGCGGAAACGTGCAGGCCAAGGCCAAAATGGACATGACCCGAAGGCTTCTGGAGCATATCGGAGTAAATGGCAAGCGGCTTTCTTTCCAACAGTGTTCTTCGGGTGAAGGAGCAAGATTCGCTGAACTGGTTAACGAATTTGACCAACAGATCCGAGAAATCGGGCCTATCGGCGAGGGTGGCGATCAGCTCGGAAAACCAGAGATATTTGAAAAACTCCAGATAGCTGAGGCCGTACTGGGCGGAGAGAAAATGAGATGGGTAATTGGCAAGAGGACGCCTTTTATGGAATCGGGAAACATGTATGGCGAGATCTTTACCGAGCACGAGTTTCGCCGGGCTATTGATATGATTATAGTGGAAGAAACCGAGACCCAGGCGATCCTCCATAGCCTCAACAAGGGTGCGAAATCCGTAGAGCAACTCTCCCAAGAATTGGAAATACCCTCCGAAAGGGTATTTAGGTATATAAGGGCCCTTAAAAGAAAGGGCTTTGTGGAAATGGGCCAGATAATAGAACGTAACCCAATTTATCAACTTGCGTCACAAGAGGTGTGATCTGGTGGAAAACAAAAAAACTCTAGTGGTAGGAGCTGGGCCTGCTGGGGTAAGGCTCGCCCTTGAGAGGGCAGAGGCTGGGGAGCAGGTTACGCTGGTAGAAAAATTCCCCTCCCTAGGTGCCGAAAGAATACCCAGGAACAGGCTTATCAACGCTGAGCAGGCCTTTGATAGCCCTGACCTCGAAAAGGTTAGGGATCACAAGAACATAACCATATTTCCATACAGTGAAGTCAAGAGAGTTACTAAAGAAAACGGGAAAATCAAGGCCAGGGTAATCAAGCACAGCCTGAGGGTTGACAATACCAAGTGTAATGACTGTAAGGCGTGCATTCGGGTGTGCCCAGTAAACATGTTCGATGATTTTAACGAGGGACTGGGCTTCCGCACTGCCGTGGACTATTTCAATCCTATCAACGCCGAATACAATATCTTCAAAGAGGACATGCCCGTATGCCAAAGAACCTGTCCCGTGAATTTGGATATACGTGGCTATGTGGGCCTGATCGCAGATGGCAAGTATGCTGAATCCTTGGCTCGTATCCGTGAGCGCTTGCCTTTTCCCGCAAGTATCGGCAGGGTATGTCCACACCCTTGCGAGACCGCTTGTAACAGGCAGTACCTGGATGAACCCATAAGCATCTGTTTCCTCAAAAGATTCGTGGCAGATGTAGAGATTGAAGCGGGCATTGAGCCCACTTACGAAACAGCGGAAAAGAAGTATCCGGAAAAGATCGCCATTATTGGTGCTGGTCCCAGCGGACTGACCTGTGCCCATGATCTGGCCAAAATGGGATACGAGAACATAAAGGTCTTTGAGGCCTTACCTGTGCCTGGTGGCTATCTATGGGTTGGGATTCCTGAATATCGCCTCCCCAAGAAAATTCTGCAAAGAGAAGTGGATTTGATTGCAAAGATGGGCGTAGAAATCCAGTACAATGTGCGCATTGGCAAGGATATCTCTTTCGAGGAACTTAGAAACCAGTATGATGCCATCTTTATCGGGGCCGGTTGCCATCGTGGACTCAAGTTGAGAGTGCCAGGCGAGGACGAGTACGAAGGCATCATCGACTGCGTTACGTTCCTGAGGGAACAGGCCCTTGGAATCCGCAAGGAGGGCAAAGGTAAGCTCATAGTAATTGGCGGGGGAAATGCGGCTATTGATTCCGCCAGGGTCGGTTGGCGAATGGGCTACGACGAGGTTTACATATTATACAGAAGAACACGAAAGGAAATGCCCGCCAACCCGTGGGAGGTGGATGCTGCGGAGCACGAGGGAGTGAAGCTCCAATTTCTTGCTGCTCCAGTGGAAATTCTTGGAGAAAACGGCAAGGTGGTGGGTATGAAGTGTATAAAGATGGAACTTGGAGAGCCCGACGCATCTGGTCGAAGGAGGCCAGTACCCATTGAAGGCTCTGAATATGTCATCGAGGCTGAAACCATTGTTCCTGCCATCAGCCAGGGAACAGATTTGTCCTTCTTGCCAGAAGAGCACGATTTCAAGTTAACCCGTTGGAATACTTTTGATATTGATGAGGAGACGGGGGCCACAAATATACCCGGTGTGTTTGCAGGAGGCGACGTGGTATCGGGCCCGAATATCGCCATAAGGGCAATCGCAGGGGGAAAGCGCGCAGCACTTGGTATTCATGAATATCTGAGGAGCAAGTAAATGATTTACGAGAAACACGGACGCTATATCATACCATTTGATGATGTGCCTTCACAGCGGGCAGTAATGCCCGAGATATCGGTCGAGGAACGCAAGGGCAACTTTGTTGAGGTAGAGACTGGTTTCCCTGAAGAAATGGCCGTAAACGAGGCCAAGAGGTGTCTTGGTTGCAGAAGATGCCTGGGGTGTGCCCTTTGCTGGGCGGAGTGTAAGCCCGAGGCAATTGATTTTAGTATGCCCGATGAGACCCTTGATCTTGAATTTGACGAGGTCATAATCACACCGGCTCAGGACAATACTTTCGAAAGGCTTGACAAAGCCCTAGGTTATGGAATCTATCCGCATGTTATTACTGACCTGCAGTTTGAAAGGATGCTCTCCCCAACGGGTCCAACTGACGGCTTGGTTATGTCGCCGCTCAACGGCCAGATCCCCTCAAGGCTAGCAATAATTCAGGGGCATCCAGAAGAAGATGAAAATCACCTTTTGCCCTCCCTGATACTGGGCGTAAACGAATCCATCCTGGCATTGCATAAGACAGAGGAGCTGGAGGTGACGCTCGTGTCACCCTTTTCCGATACCTTTGAAAAGGACTACCTTCCTGAGGCCAAAAAGGTAAAAGGCCTGGAGCTAGTAAACGGGAAGCCCCTTAGCGTAAAGCAAGAGACAGACGGCCTAGGACTTCTCCTCACTTACACAGGGACCGATGGAGAGAAACAGCAAGAATTCGATATGATCGTGGTGCTGACAAAGCCGAAATTATCCTCTGACATATCGAATCTCAGTAAAAAATTGAACCAGGAGGTGGTCTCTGCATAGGGGTGAGGCTTATGGCCTTTCCCCCGCTTGTCCAATCCAGGAGCCCTTAAAACGTTTAACCATGGCCACTGCATCCTGGCCGCCGGTATAAAAATCCGGCTTTTCCTCTATTATCACAAAACCGAACTTTTCGAATACCCTGCGCGCTCGTGCGTTTTGCTTTGCTGTATGGAGCCAGACTTCTCCAAGGCCTATTTTTCCCGCAAGTTCAAGGATCTTTCTTAAAAGCACGGTTCCTGCGCCGCGGCCTTGCCATGGTGGGTCCACTGCAATGGCCAACAACTCGGCCGTATATGATCCCTTGTCAGAGAGACGGGCAGGGCCCAGCATCGCAAATCCGACACGAACCGCTTTGTAAAGGGCGACCAGGGTCCATACCATGTCAGTCTCAAGCCATTCCGGAATGATCCTGTGGTAAGCCCCGTATTGCTTGAAAACCCTATCCGATAATTGGGCCAGAAATTCTGCATCAGCCTTTGTTGCCGATCTGATCACAAGACAGTGGGCAAGTAACTTCCTGGGTGCAGGAACATTGCCTGCGGGCCAGGAGCCTCCTGCAAACCTGGGAAAGGTGTCCCTCAAATTGAGGGCCTTAGCTTCTCTCAGGCGCTTCAGCCTTTTGACCTCTCCGTACTTGCCAAACCTTCCCCTGTTTCCCATCTTTATACCCAAACTAGCAATTGCGTAAGAACTGCCTTTAATTGCTTATCACTGACCGTCCTTCCCGTGCCCCGGTTCTCAGGAGACCAGATTTTTCCAATACTCGCCCTGGACCTTCACCACCTGAGCGACAACGTCCAGGAGGCGGCTCTGGTTTCCTTTTTGGACGACCTCAGTGGGATCAGTTTGCCTCAGGTTCATCATTTCTTCGAGCACTGCCTTTCCACATTCCCTCAATCCCTGCATATTATATCCCCCTTCAAGGGTGGCAACTACCCTGCCATTACATACCTCCTCAGCCACATCCAGAAGGCAACGGGTCATGGCCGCAAACCCCGTCGCAGTAACATTCATTCCTCCCAATGGGTCATTGGCGTAAATATCGAAGCCTGCAGATACCATGATCAGGTCCGGTCGGTATTCCCTTGCAATGGGCTTCAATATCTTCTCAAATATTCCCACATATTCTACATCACCGTTTCCAACAGACAAGGGGACGTTCACCGTGTAACCTTTCGCCTCTCCTGTGCCTACCTCTCGGAGCGATCCACTACCTGGGTAATAGGGATACTGATGCGTGGAAAAGTATAGGACCGTGGAATCGTCTTCAAAGCTGTGCTGGGTTCCATTTCCATGATGAAGATCCCAGTCTGCTATTAGTACCTTTTTAGCCCCCAGGCTCTTTTGGGCATACCTCGCACCGATCGCCACATTGTTAAACAGGCAAAAACCCATGGCCCGGGCCCTTTCAGCATGATGGCCAGGAGGCCTTACAACTGCAAAGGCATTGTCAAGTTCCCCTTCCATTACCATGGAAACGGCCTTGCACAGACCCCCTGCAGCGAGCAAGGCTGCCTCGTAAGATCCAGGAGAGGTTGATGTATCCGGATCAAGGGGGGTGTATTCCTTGCCCGCAGTAGAAGCTACCATGTTGATGTAGGACCTGTCGTGTATCCAAAGCAATGCCTCCTCTTCTGCGAGAATCGGATCTACTTGGACGTATTTCCCCTTGAGTTCTTGATCTATCATGGAGTAGAGCACATCAAGGCGTCGGGGGCTCTCAGGATGGTACGCCCCCGGGTCATGCTTTAGGTACCGGCCATCCCTTACAATGCCTGTCTTTTTCATCGTACTTCCTCCTTGTTCGCGAGCCCCTATGGACCCGTTAAATCATTTTCCCTCTCAACGGCCCTCATTTAATTAACCCTTTCTTACCAGAAAAGACCTATCAAAGAAAGACCATTCAAATGCTAGGACTTGATTCGGGCCGCGCCCATGCTTAAAATTGCTCATGTAAAGGTAATTGCTTTACCTTACGCCTAATGCCTTACGGCCTGAACCTGTTGTAAAGGATCCT